>JAKSUD010000196.1 GCA_024409185.1 archaeon | reverse complement strand
TATAAAAAATTTATAAAAAATTTATAAAAATTATTAAAAAAAATTGTAAAAATTGTAAAGAATAAAAAATAAAAAATAAAAAAATTCAAGGAAAAAATATACAAAATTATCTGTAAATTTTACGGACATTCCAAATATTTTTAGCTACCTTTAATCCACTTCTTTTAGCTGTAAAATCAAAATTATTTAATATATCTATAATCTCATCAATAGCTATCTCACTATTTTCTAAAAGATTTATTGAACTAACTTGAATAGAATCTATATCAATATTATTAATATCTTCTAGTTTTACAACTGGAATACCTAAAGACTTAGCTAAATCTACACTTGCATGTTCTTTATGAAAACCTTCTATTTTAATAGATGGAACTTCCATGAGCCCAGCTTCAATAGTCATTCCCATTCCTGCTGCATAAACAAGTAGTTTAGTAGATCTAAGATATGGAATTAAATCTACATATTGATCTAACACAGTAATTTGAGTTAAATTATTAGAATTTACTAAACCTTGGATAAAGTTTTTCTTAAATCTATATGGTGCAATTAAAGTTTTTCTATTTAATTGGTCTATTTGATTTAATAAAAAAGGCACTTCATTTTTCTTCAAGTCACCACCCAAAACTACTAAAATATCAAACTTCTCTTTAATATTTTCAATAGTTAAATTATTCAGATAATCTGAAACATATTTTACCATTGGATAACCATTAATGTTTCTAACATTGTTAAGACCATAGCTATTTAATATATCAACATAACCATTATCAGGTACAGTAACTAAATTAGCTTGGGAGATAACTTCAATAGGATTATAAATATCTTGCTCAATATGTAAAATAGGAATCTTTAAAACATTAGCTGCAATAATTGACTTTCTAACATCCCCAGCATTACCAACAGTAATAAGTAAATCAATATTTTTACCTTTAAGAGCATTGAAAGATTTTATAATATCTCTAAAAATTAAAAATGGAAGTTTATATTTTGGAGTTCCCCTCCTACCTTCACCTATACTATAAAATTCATTACAATAATTCTCTAATAAATCTTTAGCTGGAAGACCATGATAAAGAGCAATAATTTTACCTATTTTAAAATTCAATTTATCATTTGCATCTAACTCTTTTAATTTATCTAAAACAGGAATGATTGTTTTAGCAGGTGCTATCTCAACAGCTATTGCAATATTTAAAGACTTTTTATTCATAATATCAGCATATACATATATTAATCATCACGACAAGAACTTAAGGTTTTAATTAAAATTATAAATCCAATTAAATAAAATATCCAAACCACAAGGTCAGTAGGACCAGTTTCAATCCAAATTAAAGTTTGAGCTAAAATAACTCCATAAATAGCTGTTACAATACCAGATTTATATTTTTGAGTAATATGTAAAAGTTTTAAGAACACTCCCATAAGAAACATTTGAATAGCCATTCCAATAAAACCAAAATCAAGAAGTGCAGGACCAAATATAGTAGTTGTAGTAGAATGATCTATTGAAAGAACTGCTTGACCTGCTAAAACTCTTGGATCTACAGAGTTAATAAAACCTGTTAAAGTAGCATAAAATAAAGCCCCACCAGTTATTAATTGACGATTAATAGCTCGATCAAGAATTTTCAAAGTAAAGCCAGCTCTATATGAAACAAGCTCAAGAGCATTTAATCTCCACTGTTGGTACCCTATAGCATTAACAGCAATGAATCCTATAACAACAAGTAAAATAGCAATGATAATAAGAAAAATAATTTGATATTTTAATTTAAAATCCCTAGTATAATATAAGGTAATAAAGCTTGATAATAAAATAGCTATTGGAGTTGTTCTGTATCCAGTTAAAGCAAATAATCCTAAACCCATGATTAAAAGAAGATAATGAGATTTTCTATTAAATTTAGCTAAAAGAATATTTATTGAAGGTAAGAATAAAATATAAGAAATTAACCAAACTTTAGTAGCTGCCTTAGCTTTTAAACTACTACTAAATAAAGGAATACCTCCAAGATGAACTAAATTAATAATTTGAAGAATAATTCCAATTAAAACAATAGCAACAATAATTAATTCTGTCTGTGAATATTTATCAAATAAAGATAATTTATCAGGCAAAGAATTTTTAATTTCTAAAGATGAAAGTTTAGAAAATATGTTAATTTTAGTTGATAACACTCTAACAAACAAAATACCTAAAATAAAAAATACCAAACCTAATGCTATGTAAACATATAATTGAGTATAAGGAGGTATTAATTCACCCATAACAGTCCATGAAGGAATAGCTATTATGATGAAAAGAATAACAATAGCTACAAGAATTAATGGATGAAATAAATCTAATTTTTCTAATTTATTTATAAAACTCATTGTATCTTCTCTTAATATTCTTTGAATGAATTTTTAAATTTAAATATATAAATTTCATAGTTTTAATATTTAAAAATAAAAATTATTTAATTTAAAATTATATTG
>JAKSUD010000195.1 GCA_024409185.1 archaeon | reverse complement strand
CTTATTTTAGTAATTACTAACAAACAAAATGAAAATTACTAAAAAGTATTATATAGATAAAAGAAAAAATAAAATAATTAAAGAAAATAGGAATCAAAGATATTATGAAAAAATTTGAAATTAAAGGTCATGATGGTCCTGGAAGATTTGGAAAACTTGACGAAAAAGAAACTCCAATTGTTATTGATAAAAGTAAATTCACAATCATTGAAGATGAACCTGTAAGTTATGATATTGAACGTGAAATAGCTATTTGGAGTGTAAATCAAACAATAGCTAAAGCAAAAGAAATAGAGGAAAAAGATGATAAAATAGCTACTATCCAAGGAAGTAAATATGTAGATTTACGTATAAAATGTGTTAAAGAACTTGAAGAACTTGGATATGATAAATTTATAATAGCTAATGGTGATGATTTGATTCTCCATCCAAGAGATCTTGTAGAACTTATTGTAAATTTAAGAGAAAATATGAAACCTGGAAGCATCTTAATCTTCCCATTTGGAGAAGCTCAATTAATCCCACTTCTTGCATATTTAGGAGTAGATGGATTCTTTGATGATGCTGGAGAATATTATGCTTACTTAAATGTTTTAATGAGTCCAACAAAAGATTATGACTTATCTAAATATCATATTTATGAAATGACTACAGAAGAATTAATAGATTATAATAAGAACACAATTGACTTTGTTTTAAGAGAAGTTAGAGAACATATGAAAAATGGTGGTTTGAGAAACCTTGTAGAAGAACGTTCAGCTACAAGCCCTCAATATGCTTCTGCTCTTAGAATTTTAGATAAAGATTATAAATATTATGTTCTTGAATATAGCCAATTATATTAGTTAGAAGAGTATTCACTCTTCTACATTAAAATCTATGATTTCTCCATTTTCTTTTACTAATTTTGCAATAGATTCTTCTGCACTTTTTAATTTATCATCACAAATTTTTACTAAATGCATTGCTTTATTGAATTCTTCAATAGCATCATCTAATGGCACATCACCATTTTCTAATTTTAAAACAATTTCTTCTAATTTTTCTAAACTTTCTTCAAAACTAATATTTTCATTATTTTCCATATTACCTTCCCCTTTATATTAAATAACTTCTGTATTAACAGAACCATCTTTAAATTCAACTTCTAATTTATCTCCTTTTTTAAGATCTTTTGAACTTGATACAACTTTTCCTTCTTTTTTAGTTAATGTATAACCTCTCTTTACAGTATTAAGTGGATTTAAAACTTCTAATTTATTCATACTTTGTAACAATCTATTTGCTTTTTTCTCTGTAATATTTTTAGGATTTAATAAAACATGAGAGTTCTTTAGCCTCAAAAGACTGTTCTTTTTAGCTAAAATCAAATTCTTTGATTCAAAGTTTAAACGAGAAACTAAATCATCTAAACCTAATTGTTTAGGTCTATACATACTCATAGGATTTCTAAAAATAATATTATTAATAACATTGTTGTATCTATTTTTATATTCACTTAATTTAAGGACTATTGATTTATTAGCTCGTCTATTTAATTGATTAATCTCATTATTTACTTCACTTAATTTTGGTACTGCAAGTTCAGCTGCTGCTGTTGGAGTTGGTGCTCTTAAATCTGCAACAAAATCAGATATAGTAAAGTCTACTTCATGACCTACAGCACTAATTACAGGAATATTACATTCAAAAATAGCTCTTGCAACAATCTCTTCATTAAAAGCCCATAAATCTTCAATACTTCCTCCACCACGACCTACAATTAATGTATCAAGATTAAAATTCTCACTTTTTTTAATCTGATTTACAATATTAGGTGCTGCATTTTCACCTTGAACTAATGAAGGAAATAAAATAACCTCACATAAAGGCCATCTTCTTTTAATTGTAGTTATAATGTCTTTAATAGCTGCACCTGTAGATGCTGTAACTACACCAATTCTTTTAGGATATTTAGGAATATCTTTTTTTAAAGAATCTCTAAATAGACCTTCTTTTTCTAATTTCTTTTTTAATTGTTCAAAAGCAACATACAAATCACCTAAACCATCTTCAGTCATTTTATGAGCATATAAACTATAGGTTCCATTATTTTTATAAACACTAACTTCTCCTTTAATTAATACTTTCATACCATTTTTAGGTTCAAATTTAAGTAATCGTGCATAGTTGCGAAACATTACTCCACTAATTCTACTATCTTCATCTTTTAAAGTAAAATAGCAATGGCCTGAAGGATAAGTTTTAAAATTAGAAATTTCTCCTTTAACATAAACATTTCTTAAGTCACGGTCTTTACTAAATTTACGGTAGATATATTCATTAAGTTTAGATACAGTAACGTAAGGATTATCCATTATTTACCTCCCTTTTATTAAATAGTATATAATGAATATTATATAAAAATAACTTTTTTTTAATTAATTTTGAATGTTGAATTGGCTAAAAAAGTGTGTTAAAAAATAAAAAATAAAAAAGAAAGAATAA
>JAKSUD010000194.1 GCA_024409185.1 archaeon | reverse complement strand
GATAAATTCGATAAATACCCACTTATTAGAGATAAAGATAATCAAATTTTATCTATGCCTCCAATTATCAACGGAGAATTAACTAAACTTTCCGAAGATACTAAAAATGTTATTGTAGATGTAACTGGAACTGATGAAAAGGCAGTAAACCAATGTTTAAACATTATCTGCTGTTCCTTTGCAGAAGTTGGAGGAAAAATAAAAACTATGGAAGTTGAATATGAGGATAAAACTATTGTAACTCCTGATTTAACTCCTAAAGTTAAAAATGTACATGTTGATGTAGCTAATGACTTAATTGGTGGAACAAATCTTACTGCTGAAGATATTAAAGAACTTTTAGCTAAAGCAAGAATGGAAGGTAAAATCATTAGTGATAATGAATTAGAAGTTACTATTCCTGCTTACAGAGTAGATATTTTACATGAAGTAGATATTGTTGAAAACATAGCTATTCAATATCATATTAACAGTGTTGAAGCTAAATTACCAAATATAGCTACTGTAGCATATGAACATAACTGGTTTAAAGCTGAAAAAACTATTCGTGAAGTTATGGTTGGTCTTGGATTCCAAGAAGTAATGAGTTTAATGTTAACAAGTGAAACTAATCATTACGAAAAAATGAATCAAGAAGAAAAAGAACATGTTCAAGTAGCAAGACCAATTACTGTTAGTGGAACAATGATTAGAACAAGCTTACTTAACAGTTTAATGGAGTTCTTAGAAGATAATAAACATGAAGACTTACCACAAAAAATATTTGAAATTGGTGATGTTTTATACATGGATGATTCTAACTTCAATAAAACAAGAACTGTTAAAAAATTAGCTGGTATGATTTGTCACTCTACTGCTAACTTTACAGAAATTAAATCAACTATGGCAAGTGTTCTTGGAAACCTTGGATATACTATGGAAATTTCCGCATCTGAAAATCCAAGTTTCATATCAGGAAGAGTAGCTAATGTTGATGGTGAATCTAAAGCTGGTAAAATAACTGGTGTATTTGGAGAAATCTCTCCTGAAGTTATTACTAACTTTGAACTTGAATATCCAGTTATTGCATTTGAAATTGAATTCTTATAATTTAATTTCATCTCTTTTTTCTTTTTTTAGTTTAATTAAATTTGTTCGTAGAATTTAGAATTAATTTTAAAATTAAAATACATCAATTCTATTTTAAAAAAAATATTAAAATAGTTATTTTTTATTAATATATTTTTGAGTATGTGGGCAAACATAAATACATTTACCACATAAAGTCATATCTGATTTTAATTTTTTCTTAGAAATCTTTTTAGCTTTCTTTTCACATTTTTTTATAATCAAAGAAGTCTTCTCTACTCATTTTAGAATTCCATTCAAGACCACTTATAGCACTACCAGGACATTCATTACGACATACAACACACATACGACATAATGATGAATTAATAGGAGTTCCATAATCTAATTTTGCATTAGTTAAAACAGAAGATAATCTAATTGCAGATCCATAATCATTTGTTACAAAAAGAGCAGATTTACCAATCCAACCAAGTCCTCCACGAGTAGCTATTGTTTTATGAGGTAAAAATGTTTGATTATTATCTTCAGGATTTTCACCAACACGAGTAGTTGTTTGAGCATATGCTTTATAACCTTTTTCTATAAGAAATTCTTCACATTTAATAGCTATTTCATCAAGTTTAGCATTTAATTCATTATATTCATTTAAATACTCATCTGTAGGAGCTTTTTTAATGGATTTAATAGTCTCTTTACTGTATGGAATATAAAATACTATACCAGAATTTAATCCTGATTTTGGAGTAATAGCTGAAATATCTGCAAGTCCTGTAGATGCTACTCCTTCTTTTTCTAAAAATTTTCTTATATCTTCAGATAATGACATACTCGTTCCCCTAAAATGAATAGTTTATTAAAAAGTATCAATTTAATTAAGTGTAAATTTAATTTAAATTAATTTAAAATTTTAATGAAAAAATGATAGTAATATATGATAGTAAAAATTAAAGATTTATTAAAATTATTATAATTAATTTCCAATGAATGTTAAAATAATTATTCTCCAATAAATGTTAAAGTAATTGTTCTATTTACTCTTGGACCATCTAACTCAACAAAAAATACAGACTGCCAAGTTCCTAAATCTAATTTATTATCAATAATTGGAATAGATTGAGAAGATCCAATTAAAAATGCTTTAAGATGAGATGAAGCATTATTATCAATTCTATCATGTTTATAATTATTAGAAGATAAAATCACATCTTCTAAAGATTTTTTAAAATCAGACAAAAGTCCAGATTCATTTTCATTAATAACAATTCCAGTTGTAGAATGTTTAGAAAAAACATTAACAATCCCATTAGATAAGTTTAAACTAGCTAATTCTTTATTAATAACACTAGTAATATCTACAATTTGAAATTTAGAATCTGAATTGATTTTTAAACTTTTATGAATAACTACCATTTTACCAAAATCCTACTTAACAAATTATTACTAATTAATAATATGTTATAAAGAATTATAAATTTAATTATAAAATTTTAA
>JAKSUD010000193.1 GCA_024409185.1 archaeon | reverse complement strand
TGGAACAAAAAGGTTTAGATAAATTCTTATCTACAATTGGTTTTGCTCCTTCTTGCAGTATTTAATTAATTTTTTAAGGTTTTTTCAAATCTTTCTTTTTTTAGTTATTTTTTATCTATTTTTATTATATTTTATTTTTCTTGTTTTTTCTTATTTTTTTAAATTTTTATTATTTTTATAAATTTATATCTCTTCATGTAGATTATTAAATCTATTTTATTAAATTTTTAGTTTTATTTTCATATTTTCAATGGGTTGATTAATTAAACAAATACTTTTTATAATTATTTTAATTATTTTAATCGTTATTTTAATTAAAAGATGTGAAATTTTTATTCAGATTTTAGAAAAATATTATTTTTATGAAATGTTGTAAAATCTGTAATTTTGTATTTTAAAATTATAAAAATTATTATAAAATAAAATTAGTAAAAATAGAAATGTGGTAAAAATAGAAAAATAAAAAAGTTAAAAAAAAGAATTGAGATAACTATTCTTCTAAATAGCTATCTAAGTCAATATTTTCTTTATCACAGATTTCTTTTAAGGTATCATAGAGTTTTTCATCTACTGGAATACCATTTTCTTCAGCTTCTGCAATTCTTTTAACTTCGAGATCTCCTGGAATGAAACTTCCAGCATCTCTAATTTCTTGTACGAATTCTTCAACTTCAGCTTTGAAAGTATCAATATCTACAAATTTAGATGGATCAATAGCTACGAAGAAGTCACCTTTAGTACAAGCTTCTTTGTAATCACCAGCAGTACCAGTAACTGCAGTACCAAATGCTGCATTTACGAGAGGTCCACACATAATTTCAATCATAAGACTTAAAGCATAACCTTTAACTCCACCAAATGGTAAAATAGAACCTTCTAATGCAGCTTCTGCATCGGTAGTTGGGTTTCCATCTTTATCAAGAGCAGTATTAGGTGGAATTTCAGTTCCTTTTCTCTTACATTCTAATAATTTTCCTCTTGCTGCAACAGCAGTTGCCATATCTACAGCAATGTAAGTTTCAGAAGGAATACCAATAGCTACAGGGTTAGTCCCTAAAATAGCTTTTTTACCTCCAATAGGAGCTACTCCAGGTTCGGTGTTACAGGTTACAATACCAATACAATCATTTCTAATAGCTAAATCAGAGTAGTATCCGGTTACTCCAAAGTGGTTTGCATTAAAAGTACCTACTGCACCAATACCCATTTTTTTAGCTTTTTCAATAGCTAACATCATACCTTGGTGCGCAATATATTGTCCGAAAAGACTTTTACCATCAATTAAAGCAATTGAATCAGTTTCTTTAACTATCTCATAATCTCCTTCAGTTGCAATAAATCCGTTTTCAATTCCTCTAATATATTGTGGGAATCTTCCAAGTCCGTGAGAAGTAAATCCTTTTAAATCTGAGTCAATTGTAGCTTCAGTAATAATATCTGCTTGTTTATCTTGAACTCCAATGTTAATTAATATTTCTTTAACAAGCTTTCTTTCATTATCAACACTAATTTTCATTTTATCCCCCGTTTTTATTTTTCGTGTTATTGAATCATAAGTATTATTTTTAATATTTAATTTCAGTACCTTCAAAGGTTTTTACAGTAATTCCTTCTTCACCAGTAACAGTTCCTACTTTATATGCTTTAATAGATTTGTTTAATTCTTCAAGAACTGCATCTGCTTCTTCAGGTGAGACAATAACTGTAAACCCAATTCCCATATTGAATACTTTGTACATTTCTTCTAATGGGACACCTTGGTCATAGATAAGTTTAAAGATACCTTGTGGTTCTGGATAATCTGTAATATCAAATCCAATACCTTTTTTAAGTCTGGATAAGTTATTAACTCCTCCACCAGTCATATGTGCAAGACCTTTAATATTAAAGTCTAATTTTAATAAATCTACAATAGTTTTAACATATAATTGGGTTGGTTTTAATAATTCTTCACCAATAGTAATATCTTCACCAGGCATTTTGTCAGTAGCTTTAAATCCACCATCTTCAAAAATAGCTCTTCTTGCTAAGCTTAAACCATTACTGTGAATTCCACTACTTGCAAGTCCAATTAAGACATCACCAGCTTCAATTTCAGAACCAGTGATAATTTTATCTTTATCTACAAATCCAATACCAGTTCCAGCTAAATCGAAATCTTTTACAATTCCTGGAAGGGAAGCAGTTTCTCCTCCAATAATAGCTATTCTAGATTCTTCAGCTCCTTTTACAAGACCATCTGCTATTTCAGCAGCTACTTCTGGGTCTGGTTCTTCAACAGCTAAATAATCTACTAATGCTATTGGTTCAGCACCAACACATAAAATGTCATTTACAACCATAGCAATCATATCGATTCCAACAGTATCGTATTTTTCCATCATTTTAGCTACTAAGATTTTACTTCCAACACCATCAGTACTCATTGCAATAGCTTTATCTCCAAGTTCGACTAATGCTGCGAAATGTCCACTGTCAGTAATAATATTTCTGTATTCTAAGGTTGGTTTAAGTTTTGAAGCGAGTTTTGCAACAGTAACTGCTTCAAGATCAATATCTACACCAGATTCTGAATAAGTAACCATAGGTTCACCTTGTTAGTATTATTTTTTTAA
>JAKSUD010000192.1 GCA_024409185.1 archaeon | reverse complement strand
ACAAATCTTCAAAAAATAAAAAAGGTTTATTTGGTTTTTCTTTATTTAATAAAGATAAAAAGATGAATAATAAGAATAATTCTTTTAATTTATCATCTAATGATTTTAGTAAATTAAATTCTTTAAATAAAGAATTTGGAGATAATTTCAATAACTCTTCAGATAGTTCCATACTTGGAGGATTGTCTAATAAATTTTTATTTAATTTTAAAGCTCTTTCTAGATTTGGAGTTTATTTTATCATTGGTTTATTAATATCTATTATTCTTGTTGGATATTTTATTTCTTTTGAAATAGCTTTAGTTATTTTAATTTCTATTATTCTTGTAGTTGTAACAATTATACAAATGCCTAAGATAAAAATCCAAAATAATACTCTTTACTTCTCTAGAGAACTTCCCTATGCTCTTCGTCAATTATCTACAGAACTTAAATCTGGTAAAAGTTTGTTTAATGCTTTAGAATCAGTTGTTAATGCAGATTATGGTGTTTTATCAAATGAATTTTCAAGAACTTTAGAAGAAATTAAATATGGTGAAAATACAGAAGATGCTTTTATTCATTTGGAAAATAGGATTAAATCTGAAGCATTATCAAGAGTTATTCGTGAGATTTTATCAACTCTTCGTATTGGTGGTAATTTAGCTAATTCTTTATCTATTATTGCTGAAGATATTAATTTTGAAATGAGAATGAAATTAAAAGATTATGCTCAAAGACTTAATGCTTTTATTATGATATATACATTTATAGCTATTTTGGCACCTGTTGTTCTTTTAACTCTTCTTTTAGCTGCTTCTACAGTTTTAGGTGATTTTGTTCCAGGAAATCTTTTGTTGGTGTTATATGGTGTATTTTTCCCTATGATTATTATCTTTTTAGGTTTTATGATAAAGAAATTAGAGCCTAAATTATGATTAAAATATTTAAAAATAGGAAAATAAATAATAGTTAAAATTTAAAAAAGTATTCTAAAAATAGTTAAAATAATTTAATAAAAGTAGTTTAAAGGTTTAAAGGTAATCCAAAGTAACCTAACTTTGCACTAAATAATAACACAATTATTTCTAAAATAATTATTATAGCTATTGTTGATCCAATGTAAATATATTCATTTTTGTCTAAGCTTGTTTTACTGTTGTATAATTCGGATTTGTCAGAAAAACATCTACTTGCCATACTTAGATAAACTTTTTCTCCTTTTTCATAAGCTTTTAAAAACATCATAGCTACAGTATAACCTACTTGTTTTAGTCTCCATTTGTATGATAAATTTTTATTATGAATATTAAAGTTTCTTGATTTTTGAGCTTTACGAATAGCATCTAATTCATCAACAAATATGAATAAGAATCTTACCATAATACTTAAAATCATAGCAAAATCTTTTGGGAAACCAAGTTTTCTAAAGGATTGAACAATTTCTTGCATTGGGCTTGTAGAAGATAAAAGTACAATAGCTGTTAAACAAACGATTAATCTTACCATTAATAAAATTGCCCAATTTAAACCTGCATCTGTTATATGGATCCAAGATATGGAACTTGCCCATATTATGTTTCCAGGATGTATAAATGGTTGGAATATAATAATAAATCCACCAAATGGTAAAAGAAGAGCAACTCTCTTAAAACTTTGTTTAAAATCTAAATCTCCTAAATACATTAAAATAAGTAAATAGATTTCTAATATGATTGGAACGATTAATTGGTTAGAGAATACACAAAAAATAATAATTGCAAGTGCAGAAATAAGTTTTATACGTCCTTCTAATCTATGAATTACACTATTTCCAATAGATACAGACTCTAAATCTCTAACTCCTTCAATTCCCATATTAGAACTCCTTTTTTTAAATTTTTAAATTTTAGTCACGTTTTTTCAATATATAACCTACACCAAATCCAAGGACTAGTACAACGACAATACCAAGTACTAAAGCACCGATTTCTCCAATTTTACCTAAAGGTTCAAAAGAGTAATCTGACATAGGTGACTCTACTGCTTCATAAGCAGTATCTTCAGAAAGACCTGCATCAACAAATGCAGTTTTTTCTAATCCATCTGGATTACTTGATGCAATAAATGGAGATAAGCATGCAATAACAACACAAATAAGCACTGCAACTCCAATTAAAATTTTATCAGATTTTGAGAGTTTCATTTAATCAATTCTCCTATTCCATGCAAGTAAATCTGGTCTGAATCTTTCAAGAGCATAAATAACAACACAAGTAAGGACTGCTTCGATAATTCCAATGAATACATGGTAAAGTACCATTGAAGCGATACCAATATTAATTGGGAAAGTTCCTGCTAAGAATAATTCAAGTGCTGCTACTATTGCAGATACAACAGTTGCTAACCATGCTGCTATAGCAATGGAAGGATATTTTCCAATTAATCCATTTAATCCTTTGTAAGTTCCAAGTCCTACTAATCCACAGACAATCCCCATATTCAATACATTTGCTCCAAGAACTGTGATTCCTCCATCACCAAATAATAATGCTTGAATAAGTAATACACAAGTAAATACTATAATAGCTGCTTCAGGAGCCATAAATACTATAGCTACTAATACTCCTCCAATCATATGTCCACTAGTACCAAATGGAATTGGTA
>JAKSUD010000191.1 GCA_024409185.1 archaeon | reverse complement strand
TATAACAATAACTTTAAAAAAAATCATTATATTTTACTATTTATTCATAATAATATAAATAATTTAGAAAAAATATTCAAAAAACAAAAAACTTTAGGATGATAATGAAAATTGATAAAAAATTTATTATAATTTTGAATAAAAAAAGATTAAAATAAAATAAAAAAATTTGAGGATAATCCTCAATTTAAATCTATTTTTCAAGACCATGAGTCCATTTATTAACTTTGTTTCTTAATAAGAATACAATAATTGCAGCAACTATTGCAACTGTTGCAAAAAGTATAAAGAACTCAAAAAATCCATTAATTGGAATTATTCCTAACAAATAAGGAGTTGGTAAAGTCGGATCAGGATATAATCCTGATAATACTCCTGCTAAGTAGTTAGATACTGCACTTGAAGCAAACCAAACACCTAAGAATAAAGAAGTGAATTTCAATGGAGATAATCTTGAAACTGTAGATAAACCTACAGGAGAAATAAATAACTCTGCTATTGTTAATATAAAGTACAATAGAATAATCCACAACATACTAACACTACTTGAACCAGCATTTATAGAGCTTGCAGGAATAGCAAAAACAGCAAATCCTATACCTAAAATTAACAATCCTAAACTCATTTTAACTGGAGTAGACAAAGTTAAGTTTTTTTCATTTAATTTAGTCCATAACATTGCAAATATTGGAGCTAAAATAACAATAAATAAAGGATTAACAGATTGGAACCATTCTGTAGGAATAAGGAATCCCCCTACTGAACGTGAAATAAAGACATCTGTGAAAAAGGTTAATGAAACACCAGCTTGTTCATATGCAGAGAAGAAAAAGATAGCAAAGAATGAAATAATAAATATTACATAAATTCTATGTTTTTCTACTTTAGTTAAAGGACCATCTAATATTTTTTTCTTTTCATCAAAGGATAATTTAGATAAATTCTCTTTTTCTTTAGCTATAATATCTTCATTAGCATCATACTTTCTTAAAATAGCTTCATCTAAAAGATCTTCATCAATAATATCATGTTCTTCTTGTAAAATTGGGCGTTTACCAATATCTACACCATTAACATCTTTTAGATATTTATTTCTAAAGGATAAGAATATAATTAAACCAATACATAATCCTATTCCTGCTGTAAAGAAATATTTATAAAACTCTGGATGTGAAGAACTACAGAAAAGACCAATGATTAAAGGTGCAATTAAAGAACCTATATTAATTCCAACATAGAAAATTGAAAATGCAGAATCTAATCTATATCATTTTTCTCATATAATAAACTAATCATTGATGAAATATTAGCTTTAAAGAAACCACAACCAAAACAAATTAAAATTAATCCAGTTAAGAATAAAATTTCTTGAGTAGACCAAATTAATCCACTATGAGTAGCTATTGTAACACTTGGATTATAAAGAGATGCACAATAAGCCAATGTAAATTGACCTAATGCCATTACAACTCCACCTAATATAATTGACTTACGATTACCTAAGTATCTATCAGATACATAACCACCAAGCAATGGAGTTAAAAAAACAAAACCTGTATAAAGACCATAAACTTTTGAAGCAAATGGTAAAGTAAACATTAAGGTACTTACCATAAATAAAGAAAGAATAGCTCTCATTCCATAATAACTAAATCTTTCCCACATTTCAACTGTAGACAACATATATAGTCCACGAGGATGTTTACTCATAATACCACCTTAAAGACAATTAAATATTTAAAATATAAAAATAGCTAAAAAAACTAAAATATAATAAATTAAGATTAGTTAAAAAACCAATATTAATTAAAAATTATTATAAATTATAAACTTCGTCTGGAGAAACAATTCCAATATTATTTTTAGTTAAAAGATCTTCTAATAATCCTAAATCAGAAGTATGTAATAAAAGAATTGCATTAGTAGATTTTTCATGAGTAAATGCATAAAGATACTCTAAATCCACATTTTCTTCATCTAATAATTTTAAAATGGAAGATAAACCTCCAGGAACATCATTCAACTCAATAGCAAGAATAGGAGTTTCTTTTACAATAAAATCATTAGCTTCTAAAACTTCTTTTCCTTTAGTAGGTTTATTAACAACTAATCTTAAAATAGCAAATTCAGAAGTATCAGCTAAAGATAATGCTCTAATATTGATTTCAGCTTCAGCTAATACATTTAAAACATTGTATAAAGCTCCAGTTTGATTTTCAATAAATATAGATAATTGTTTTATTTTATTCATTTAATCCCCTCTAATTAAACCTTAATTAATATAAATATTTTAAATTTAATGTAAGTTACGTTTATCAATCACATGTTGTACTTTACCTTTAGTTGTTCTTGGAATACTCTTAGGTGCAACTAAAGTTACTTTAACAGCTATACCAATTTCATTTTGAATATAATCTCCAATTTTCTTTTGAATAGCTAACATATCTTTAATAGCATCTGAAAATATTTCAGGAGATGCTTCAACTTTTACTTCCATTTCATCCATTAATCCTGGACGAGTAACAATGATTTGGTAATGAGGTTCTACACCACCAACTTTAAGAAGTGCTTTTTCAATTTGAGATGGGAAAACAGCTACTCCTTTAACTTTAATCATATCATCTGCTCTTCCTGT
>JAKSUD010000190.1 GCA_024409185.1 archaeon | reverse complement strand
AAGTAGCTGTTTTAGGTTGAAGACCAATAAGTTCTTTAATTGATGAAGAGGTTTTTCTTTTAGCTTTAGCTTCTAAATAACGACCAATTGTTAAAAATGAAGGAAGCATAAGTGCAGAATCATAAAACATAAATGTAGAATCAAGGATTAGCCCAAAAGTTCCTAAAAGACTTGATATAAATGCAACAAGAATTCCCATGGTATACATTACATCCATGTCTAAATTTCCATGTCTTAAAGAATTAAATCCAGCTTTTAAAATTGGATAACTAACATAAATAAATGGTAAAATAGCTATTATAAGAGATAATTGCCCCATTGTTAAATAAGGAACCATTATATTCAAATACATAATAACCATTAGAATTACAGAGAAAAGTATACCTACAATAATTCTAATCAATTTATTCCTAAGATCTTCTTCATAACGCTCTTCCTCAGAGCTTTCAGATAACTCACCATCAATACCTAAATACTCAAAACCAAGCATTTCAATCATTTTTTGAATCTCAACAAGGTCAAGAGTTCCACGATAGTATTTAATAGCTACTTTTTGATTAGATAAATTAGCATTAACCTCTACAATTCCATCAATGCGAGGAAGTAATTTCTCAACATTATTAACACAAGAAGCACAATGCATTCCAGCTATTTGAATAGTAATTTCTTCATAAGGAATTGTAAAACCAACAGATTGGATTGTTTTGTCAATTAAATCATTTGAAACATTTCCATCTAAAATAAGATGAGCTTTATTGGTGTTTAAATCTACATCAACTTGTTCAATACCATCAAGTTTACCTAAAGACTTCTCTACAATCAATGAACATGATGAACAATGCATTCCATCTACAGGAACATCAATTTCCTTTGCCTTTCTAGCCATTTAAACACCTAAATTAAAAAAAGTAAAAAATAAGAAAAAATAGTAAAAAAGGTAAAAATTCATAATTAATAAAAAATTTTAAAATGTTATTTTATTTCAAAACCTGCTTCTTTAACAGCAAATTCTAAATCAACATCAGAAACTAATTCAGTATTATATTCTACTTCAACAGTATTAGTTTCAAGGTCTGCTTTAGCATCTTCAACACCATCTAAATCTTTCATAGAAAGTTCAACAGCTATTGCACAAGAAGGACAATGCATACCTACAACATCGATTTCTTTTTTATCCAATACCATAATAACTTCCCCCTATACTTTAATTATGAAATTTAAATAATTTTAATTTCGCCTTTATCACTATCTACTTCTACAGAAACACCAGTTAAAAGTTCTTTAACATCAGATGGTGAATCAACCATAGGAATATCAGACATGATTGCACCTGTTGCTATAATTGGTTCTGCTTTAAGACAGATAATAGCTTTTGGAGCAGTATTATTCTTTTTCATTTGGAAAATAACATAAGAACCTACAGTAGAACCTTTTCCACCTGGAATAAAAAGAATTTTATCTTTAATAGATTGACCTTTTAATTCATGATTAGGATCAATTACTTCACCAGTTTCAGGGTTTACTCCACCTAAAAAGCTTATAGCTTCATCACTAACAATTAATTCCCCACTAGCTTTTCCTTTAGAAACACTTCTACATTCTATCATAAGATATAATATATTTAAACTATTATAAAAGTTTTATAAAAATACTAATAAAAAAAGAGAATACTCTAATAATTAAAAAATATCTAAAAAATAAAAAAATAATGATTATGAAATGATAATAAAAATGAGTAAATTAAATTAAATTAAGTAATTTTGCAGCATTTTCATAAAGGATTTTATTTTTTTCTTCAGAATTAAGTTTTATTTTATTAAAATATTCCATTTCACTTACAGAATCCCACATAGGAAAATCAGTTCCAAATAAAACTTTATCAACACCATAAGCATGAATTAATTCATTTGCAGTTTCTGAAGAAATACCATATAAACTAGAACTTAAATCTACATATAAATTCTCATATTTCCCTGCAAGTTCTTTAGTAGCTTCTTCCCAAACACTCCAACCTGCAAAATGTGCACCAATAATAATTAAATTAGGAAAACTTTCAAGTAATTCTTTTAACTCATTAGGATTAGAATAATTATATCTATAATCTCCACAGTAAATTAACATAGGTAAATTATATTTATCAGCTACTTCAGCAATTTTAAATGATTTTTTCTCATTTAATGCAAATTGTTGAAAATCAGGATGCAATTTAATTCCTTTAAGTCCAAGATTAAAAAGATAATCAACATCTCCCTCAATATCATCACTATTAGGATGGAGAGTTCCAAAACCAGTGAATAAATCTGGACGGTCTTTTATTTCACCAAAAATAAATTCATTAATAGATTTAACTTGTTTAGGAGCAGTAGCTACAGAATGTACTAAATAGTGTACAGTACCTATTTTTTCACCATCTTTAACAAGTCCTTCAACAGTTCCATCTAATGCCATCGGTAAATCATAGAACTGACCAATACTTTCTACAGCTTTTGAAGCAATTTTATTAGGATAAATATGACAATGAGTATTTATTATTTTTTGCAATTTTACCACTCCATTATTCTATTCCAAAATTATATCACTAATTTAAACAACATCTTCTTTCATAACTTCTCTTAAGACAGCTGTTGCATAAGAACCT
>JAKSUD010000019.1 GCA_024409185.1 archaeon | reverse complement strand
CTACAATTCCTGCTAATGAATTAAATATAAGTACAAAAACAGTAGTTCCAATAACCACTCTTGATTTAAGACCTAAAGAATAAAGTCCTGTTGTAATAGGTAGTGAGCCACTAATACCAAAAACACCTGCCATAACTCCAGATAAAAGTCCAAAGCCAGTAGCTTTCAATTTAGCTAATTTTGTAATTACAAATTCTTTAATATCATCATCAAATTTCTCTTCTGACTCCTCTACTAAATCATCTATTTTATCTACGGACTCATCTACTGACTCTATTTTATCTTCTAGATCCTCACTATTTTTAGTTCTTTTAAAGTAATTATAAGACATAGAAATAATGAAGAATACATTTAAAATAGCTAATAATTTTTGTAACAAATATGGTGGGATAAAACTATCTATTCCAACACCAATTAATGTTCCAATAATAGCACAACAAGCAAGAAGCAAACCTAATTTGAAATTAATATTATTTTCTTTATAATGACTATAACTTGCAGATAAAGTAGTTGGTAAAACTGCAGCAAGAGAAGTTGAAATAGCTATATCTGGAGAAACACCAAATAATATGATTAAACATGGAGCATATAATCCTCCACCACCTCCACCAAATATAGAAACAAAACAACCTATTAAAAATCCACAGATAGGTATTCCAACATATTCAAACATGATTATTAATATGTAAATATTTATTTATAAAATGATTTAAAAAAGAGAAAAAATATTTAAAAAGGAATTAAAAAGTAAAATGAATTAAATAAAAAATGAAAAATTTATAAAATTATTCTAAATTATTTAATAAAATAGAATATCTTTCATTAGCACGAATTATAGGATCTTTTGAAGTATTAGAATGAGTTGGGATTTCAATAAATTTAAAATTATTTTCACAATCTAATTCTATAACTTTAGATTTGAGATAATCAGGAAATATAATATATTCAAAGTTATCTTCAACTATTTCACAACCTAAATCATTAACAATATCCTTTAAAAATTCTGAATAAACTTTAACTTTTTTACTAAAATTGCTTTTTTTAGTTGTACTATCTATATCTAAAACATCATATTCATTAAAAATAGCTAAAATTTCATTTTCAGACACTTTTTTATCGATAATTTCATTATCATAAAAATAATTTGTAAGTTTTAAAATACTTTCTTTAATTTGAGAAAAAGTATTTAATTTAATAGCTATTGAAGGCATTTGAACTTTACTTTCAGATAATAAAATAGCTAAATCTCCTTCTTCTTTATCAGGATGTTTATTAATTTTAAATTCTTTTAATCCTGCAATTTCTACTATTTTTTTACACATAGGAGTAGTAACAATAATCATATTCTCACATTCAATAGCTTAATAATAAAATAATAAATAAATATTTTAAATATTTTAAATATTAAATAAATTCAAATAATAAATTATATAATAGATTATTTAATAATATATAATTCCTATTATAAATTTATTAATAAAATTTACATAACTGAGGGATAAATTGAAAGTAACTTTAAGTTTAGATAAAACATGTACTGATGATGTATCAATTGTAGTAGATTCATTAAGAGCAAGTACAACAATCGTTGCAGCATTTGATAATTTTGAAAAAGTAATTCCATGTTTTAGCCCAGAACAAGCAAGAGAAATAGCTAAAAAACATAATGGTGTTCTTGCAGGTGAGAGAAAAGGATCAAAAATAGAAGATTTTGATATTGGAAACTCACCAACTGCTGTTAAATCTTATAAAACTGATAAAGATACACTTATCCTAACTACAAGTAATGGAACAAGAATTATAGAACCTATGAAATCAACAGTTTTAATTGGAACTTTTATAAATAGCAAATCAGTAGCTAAAGCTGCTGTTGAACTTGCAGAAAATCATATTGATGTTGTAATGGCAGGTTTTAATAAAGATTTTGGAATTGATGATTATTTAGCTGCAGGAGATATTTTATATTGGATTGAAAAAGAATTAAATGATTCAAAAGACCCTAAAAATAAAATAGATGAATACGATGGAAAAGTTTATTGGAAAGAATTAGATGGGCTTAGTGAATATGCAAAATCTGCAGTAATTGGAAGTAGAGATGAAGAGTTATGTAAAAAATATATTAAAAATTGCAGGTCTGGAAAAAGATTAAACTATTTAGGTTATAGTGAAGATGTAGAATTTTGTATGAAGAGAAATATTAGTACTAATGTACCAATTTATAAAAATGGAATTCTTGAATTATACAAAAATAAATAATAATACTAATAACACTGATATTAATAAATTATAATAAAGAATATAATAAATAATTATATAATAAAACATAATTAATATAAAATATTAAATTAATTATAAACTACAATTAAAACTGGAAATTGAAAAATTAAAAATTACTAAGAAGGTAAATAATGCGTAGAGAATGCTTAAAAATTATAGGTACTGCACATGTATCTCAAGATAGTGTTGATGAAGTAAGAGAAGCTATTTTAGAATATTATCCCGATGTAGTAGCGATTGAATTAGATAGAGGAAGATACACTCGTTTAATGCAAGAGCGTGCAGGAATTGAAATAGATGACACCATTTCAGTTAGTAAAATAATTAAAGAAGATAAAGTAGGTGTTTTTATAGCTACAAGTATTTTATCTTACTTTCAGAACAAAATAGGTGCAGATGTAGAAGTAGCTCCAGGATCAGAAATGATGGGTGCTATTGAAGCTGCAGAAGAAATAGGTTGTAAAATAGTTTTAATTGATAGAGATATTAACATCACATTACAAAGAGTACTTAATAAAATGACATTTATGGAAAAGGCTAAATTCGTATTTAGTTGTATAAGTACTTTTATTACAGGTGATGATGAAGAAATTAATATTGAAGATTTAAAGAAAGAAGATGTTATCGAAGAAATGATGGAAGAATTTAAAAAGATTTCACCTGGTTCTTATGATGCATTAGTTAATGAAAGAGATGCTTATCTTGCAAGAAGCATATTAAATATTGAAGAAGACCATGTAATTGCAGTTGTCGGTGCAGGACATAAAAAAGGAATTAATAGATACTTAGATAACCCCGAAACAATTCCTCCAATGGTTGAATTACTTAATACAAAAAAGAAAGGAAATATACCTTGGCTTAAAATAATCTTAGCATTAATACCAATATCATTTGTGGTGATATTTTTTCTTGCTTATTTAAATGGAATTCAAATTGGTAACGATATTTTTGAATTTGTTATAATTAGTATGGCAATGGGATTCTTAGGTTCAATTTGTTCTGGATCTAAAGTTAAATCCGCTATTGTAGGTGCTGTTGCGGCACCATTTACAATTATTCACCCATTACTTGCAGCAGGATGGTTTTCAGGCCTTGCAGAAGCGAAATTTAGAAAAGTTAGAAGAAGAGATATAAATAACTTGAATGATATTCATAGTTTAAAAGATTTATGGAATAATAATATTTTTAGAATACTTCTTGTAGTTATTGGAACAAACATTGCAGTTAGTATAGCTACTTTAGTAATTTTACCTTCAAGAGTTTTTATCCCACTATTTTTCAAATTATTTGGAGGTTAAACATATGTATGTGATATTTAGATGTGATTGTGGTAGAGTTTTGTATGCTAAAAAAGGAGTAGCTACAAGAAAATGTACATGTGGAAAAACTATAAAAGTAAAAAGTAGAAGAATTCTTAAAAAAGTAGAAACTGCAAGAGATGCTTCAGAAGCAGTTCAACAAATGCAAGAAGAAATCCATGGAGGCACAATGTTTAGAACAGCACAAGAAGTTAAAGACAGTAGTCTCCAAAGTAAATTAAATAAAATGTATTGAAATTAAAATTATACAGATAATAAAAAAACATAAGATTAAATAAAATGTATTGAAATTAAAATTATACAAAGATAATGAAAAAACATAAAAAAATATAAATATCAATACATAAATATAATAAAGTTAATTAAAATTAGATTATTAAGCTATTCATTAATAAAAAGAATATCATAACATAACTTATTAATAAAATAGCAATATTAAATGATAAATCTTAAGGATAAATCAAAATGAGTAACACAATTATATTAGAAGTTATATTAATAGCCATATTAATCCTTTTTACAGGATTATTAACTATGTCGGAATTTGCTATCGTTGCTTCAAGAAAAATTACATTACAAAAAATGAGTAATGATGGAAATAAAAAAGCATCAAAAGTTATTGAATTAATTGAAGACCCTAATGAATTTTTATCCACTGCCCAAATAGGAATTACACTTATTGGAATTGTCACAGGGGCAATAGGTGGAACTCAACTTTCAGAACCATTAGGAGTATTTTTAGCACCATACTTACCATACAGCTCCACAATCAGTTTTATAATTGTAATTGCAATTACAACTTATTTCGCAATACTTATTGGAGAATTAGTCCCTAAAAGAATGGGATTAGATAGACCTGAAAAAATGGCAATGAAAACTGTAAGTATAATTAATATACTTGCAACAATTTGTAGGCCTATTGTAAACTTACTAAATGCATCAACAGATTTTACATTAAAGATTATAGTTCAAAACCTGATGAAGATAATGTAGTAACAGAAGAAGCTGTTGAAGAGTTAATTGAAGAAGGAATTGAAGACGGAACTATTGAAGAAGAAGAAAAAGAAATTATTAAAAGAGTATTCCGTTTAGATGATCAAAAAGTAGATATGATTATGACTCCAAGAAATGAGATGGTTTGGTTAAATTTAGAAGATGAAGATGAACTCAATAAATCAAAAATAATTGATAGTGAAAGATCTATCTTCCCAGTTAGTGAAGGAGAATTAGATGATTTTATAGGAGTTGTACAAGCAAAAGACCTTTTAAGTAAAATTTATTCAGACGACCATTTAGATTTAAAGAAAAACATCAGAAACAATATTAAAAAACCATTAGTAGTTCCTGAAAATATGTTATCTATGGAATTATTACATGAATTTAAGGAAAATAAAAAGCATGTTCATATGGTAATTATTGTAGATGAATTCGGAAGTGTAGTAGGTTTAATTACATTAAACGATTTACTTGAATGTATTGTTGGAGACATTCCTGGAATTGATGAAGAAGATGCTCCTCGTGCATTAGAACGTAAAGATGGTTCTTGGTTAATTGATGGAAGATATTCTATTTCTGAATTTAAAGAGTTATTTGATATTGATAAAGAATTACCTGAAGAAGTAGAAGATGGTTTTACTACAATTGCAGGATTTATATTAAGTTATATAAACAGAATTCCTAAAATTGGAGAATCCTTCAAATGGAAAAATCTTTCTTTTGAAATCATAGATATGGATAGTAATCATATTGAAGAAATTTTAGTTACTAAACTTCCTGAAGAAGAAAAAGAAGAAGAATAACATTAAACTAAAATTATCATTAATTTAACTTTAATAACAAACAAAATTAATTCATTAAATGTAGGAGATAAAAATGGAAATTTTAATTCAAGTTGCATTACTTATTATAGGATTTATTTTCCTTGTAAAAGGTGCAGATATGTTTGTTGATGGTGCAAGTAATATTGCATATAACTTTAAAATACCTACTTTAATTGTAGGATTAACAATTGTAGCATTCGGTACAAGTGCTCCTGAAGCAGCAGTATCTATTGCTGCATCTCTTGGTGGAAGTAATGCTATTTCCCTTGGAAATGTAATTGGAAGTAATCTTTTTAACATATTAGGAATCATTGGAATATGTGCACTTTTAGGCTCTCTTCCAGTTGATAAAGAATTACTTAAAAGAGATTTTCCTGTTGTTTTGATTGCAACTCTTGTACTTGTTGTAATTGCTAATTTATATGGTCAATTAAGTAGAGTTATTGGAATTTTATTCCTTATAGCAATCATTGTATATGTTTACTTAATGGTTAAAAAAGCAAAAGACAATCCCGAAAGCTCTGAAGTTCAAGAAGCTAAATTTGGAATGGGAAAATCAGTAATTTATTTAATTATTGGATTAATTGGAATTATTTTAGGTGCTGAATTTGTAGTAAATTCTGCAAGTTTTCTTGCATCAATGTTCGGATTAAGTGATACTCTTATTGGTCTTACTATTGTAGCTATTGGAACCTCACTTCCTGAGCTTGTAACTTCTCTTACTGCACTTAAAAAAGGAGATACTGGAATCGTAATTGGAAATATTATTGGATCTTGTTTATTTAACATTTTATTCATTTTAGGAATAAGCAGTGCAATATCCCCAATGCCAATAGCGTCTTCATTAGCAACCGATTCAATATTCTTACTTATAGTTACTGCAATTGCTTATGTATTTGCAGAAACACAAGATACCTTTGATAGAAAAGAAGGTTTAATCTTATTTATTTTATTTATAGCATATATGGCATTTGCCATTATAAGAAATTAAATAAAATAAATAAAAAATTAAATTAAAATTAAAAAAAGTTTTAATTTAAAAAGAAATCGTTTTGATTTCTTATTTACTCTTTTTTATATTTTTAAAATTAATAATTAAAAATAGAATTTTAAAATAAATTAAAAATAGCTAATTTTTTGTATTTTCAGAAATTATTGACCTTATTTCACAAGTTTTACAAATTTTACCAGAAGTTGGTTCCCCACAAATTTCACATTCATTTAAAACTGTTCTTATTTGAGGTACATCTAAAATTTCTTTAAAAGAATTCATAACATTCTCTTTAGTACCAGGATGTTTAGCTTCTGTTTCATTTAAAAAATGTTTAATTTTAGCTCTAAGTGAAAGATTTGAATAAGGACATTCTGCAATATGAATATCAATATTATTTATAACAGCCCATTTTTTTACATCTGCTTCTGGAGTATTCCATAACGGCTTTATTCTTGGAACTAATTTTTCATGAATTCTATCTAATTCTGGACCAAATTTAGAGAATTTTACAGTATCTCCCCTGGAAAAACTCATTAAAAAAGATTGAATTTCATCATCAAGATTATGTCCTGTAGCTATTTTATCTGCTCCAATTTCATATGCAGTTTTATTTAAAATATTTCTTCTAAAAACTCCACAGGGAATACAAGCACTTTTAAAATAAGGATAAATATCATCAAGTTCTATATTTTCTTCTTCTTTAAACGATTTTAAAATAATTGGAACATCACATATTCTTGCATTATTAACTGCAGAATTAACACCTTGTTGGCGATAGTTAGCTATTCCTTCATTGACTGAGATAGCTACAAGCTCGAAGTCAAAATTTGCTTGATTTTGATAAGCTTTAAGTGCATGAAGTGTTAAAATACTATCTTTTCCTCCAGAAAGTGCAACAGCAATTTTCTCATTTTCTTTAACTAATTTATAATCATCAATAAGTTGGTTAATTCTTGAGAAAATCATTTTATTAAATTCTTCTTTCTGGAACATAATATCACATAAAATAATTAAAAATAGTAATAAAAATTAATAAAAAATAGCTAAATAAAAAAATTAGCTATAAAACAAAAATAAACTCATTATTAAGTCTTTTCAAAAAGATTAATAAAAGTAAAATAAAAAGTTAGAATTTTTCACTAGCTTCTTTAATTACTTTAATGATTAAATCTAAGTCTTCTTTAGATAAATTAGGGTGTACTGGAAGAGATAAAACCTCATCAACAATTTCTTCAGTAACTGGAAGAGATTGATTATAACCCATTTCAGTGTATAAAACTTGTTTGTATAAAGGAATAGGATAATAAACACCAGTTCCAATACCATTTTCTAATAAATAATCTAAGAATTGGTCTCTTTTACCATCAGCTATTTTAATAGTGTATTGATGGTAAACATGTTTATAATCTTCTTTTACAACAGGAGTTTCAACACCTTCAACATCAACTAATCCTTCATTTAAATAAGCAGCATTAGCTATTCTTTTATCATTGAAAGAGTCAATCTTTTTAAGTTGCTCAATACCAATAGCTGCACCAATATCAGTCATTCTAAAGTTGTATCCAAGAACATCATGATGATATTTAACAGCAGATCCATGAGCTCTAAAGACTTTAGCATTTTCTGCAAATTCTTTATTATTAGTAGTAATCATTCCACCTTCAGAGGTAGTCATGTTTTTAGTTGGATAAAAACTAAAACAAGCCATATCTCCAAGAACACCTACTTTATCTCCTTTGTAAGAAGCACCATGCGCTTGAGCTACATCTTCAATAACGATTAAATCATGTTTTTTAGCTATTTCCATAATAGCATCCATATCTGCAGCTTGACCATATAATTGAACAGGCATAATTGCTTTAGTTTTTTCAGTAATAGCTTCTTCAATTTTTGTAGGGTCAATTGTAAAAGTTTCAGGATCAATATCAACAAAAACAGGTTTAGCACCAGTATATAAAACAGAGTTTCCAGTAGCTGCAAAAGTAAATGGGGTTGTAATTACTTCATCTCCTTCACCAATTCCAGCTGCTAAAAGAGCAACATGTAAAGCAGAAGTTCCTGAGTTAGTAGCTATACCATATTTAGCACCTACATATTCTGCAAACTTCTCCTCAAATTCAATTACTTTTGGTCCTTGAGCAATCATTCCAGACTTCATTACTTCAATGACTGCATTAATTTCTTCATCTTCAATAATAGGACTAGCTATTGAGACTTTAATATCTGCCATTTTTTCACCTAATAAATAATTATATAAAAGAATAAAGTTTATTATTCTAAAAATAAACTATTGTATTCTATAAATCATCTAAATATTTATTTTTATTAATATATTAAGTTTTACATAAAATTAAAAAAATTAACACAAAATTAGTTTTATCATAAAATTTTATTATATATAAGAATTAAATAAGTAATATAACATATTAAATTAAATTAAATTAAAAAATAGGATTAAAAAACGAACAAATAAAAGCAATGAAAGGAGATGAAAAGATGGAAAAATCTAATTTTAAAAATGATTATGTAAACTTTGAAGATTTGGAATTTAACTATACTGATGATGAATTAAAAATAATTAAAGAAGGTAAAGTAGATATAAAATTCCCTGATTTTGATAAAGTTTCATCTGATGCTCCTGTTTTTTATAATCCTAAAATGGAATTTAATCGGGACATGTCTATTTTAGCACTTCAAACATATCAAAAAGAAGTAGATAGAGAAATAAATATTTGCGACTTATTTGGTGGAAGTGGAATTAGAGGTATTCGTTATAAAAAAGAAATTGATGGATGTGGAGAAGTAAATATTAATGATATAAATCCACTTGCAAATCAATTTACAAAAATTAATGCTGAAAATAATGATGTAGAAGTAATCATTGACCAAAAAGAAGCAAATATTGAGCTTAGAAATAATATGGGTAAATTTGATGTTATTGATATTGATCCTTTTGGAACTCCTTCTCCTTTTTTAGATTCTGCTTGTTATAATTTAAAAAGAGACGCTCTTTTATGTGTAACTGCAACAGATACCTCCTGTCTTTCTGGAACTTATAAAGCACCATGTATTAGAAAATATAATGCAAAACCTTATAGAAGTGAATATTACCATGAAAATGGAATTAGAATATTAACTGGTTTTGTAGCTTTGACTTTAGCTAAATATCAAAAATACATTGAAGTTAAAATGTCTCATAGTACAGAACATTATATGAGAGTTTATATGAAAGTTAAAAAAGGTTCAAAAGCTACTGATAAATCCTTAAAAAATATAGGTTACATAGGACATTGTAATAAATGTTTACACAGAGTTATAGTAAAAGAAGGTCTTGCAGGAAATATTCCAGAATATTGTCCAGAATGTGGAGAAAAACTCATAACTGCAGGCCCAATGTGGTTAGGTCCAATTCAAAATAAAGAATTTATTGAAGGTATGATTAAAACTGCAGATGAAAAAGAGCTTAATACTAAAGATAAACTTTTAAAATTATTAAATCAGTGCAAAGAAGAAGCTGAAGCTCCTGCAACATTTTATCACATGCATAAAATGTGTAGAATATTACGTGTAAGTTCTCCTAAATTAGATGTATTTATAAATAAACTTGAAGAACATGGTTTTAGTGCTATAAAAACACATTATGATCCTCTTGGAATTAAAACCGAAGCAACAAGTAAAGAAATCTTAGATATGATTAAAGAACTTGATGCTGAAGGTGAATTAAATTAATAAATTCATCATATAAAGAACATGATATCAAAGATGAATTAAATTAATAAATTCATCATATAATTAGAGATTAAGTTTAGAGATTAAGTTAAACCTATTTAATAAAATGGAACAGATATAATGAAATTAGT
>JAKSUD010000189.1 GCA_024409185.1 archaeon | reverse complement strand
AGATAAAGCGAAAAGAGTGATAAAAATACCAATTAAATTTAAAACACTTGGTATTTCAGCAAATATTAAAGCTCCAAAGATTGTTGCTGAAGTTGGTTCTGCTCCACTACATAAAATAGTAGCTATTCCATTTTCAACTTTAGTTAATGCAAGACTAAATAACAAATAAGGTAAAATTGAAGTAAATACAGAGTGTGCTATTGCAAATGGTATACTAAAATCTGAATTTGTAGTTAAAAATGTAGCAAAAAGATTCCATTGTGTAAATGGAGCTAAAGCTATACTTATCATAAGAAAACTATAAAATATAATTGTGAAAGTAGAATATCCTTTGTTTGAAGCTAATTTTGAAAATAAACCATAAAGTGACCAGAAAAATGCAGATAATAAACCAAAGCTAATACCATAAGCAGACCAACTAAAACCTCCATTTTCAAGCAATCCACTAACAAGTAAACAACCAAATAAAGCAATAATTAAACAAATTATCTTCTTTGTAGTTATTTTTTCTTTAAAGAAAATAGCTGATATAACTAATGCAAATATTGGAGCTAAACCAAGAAGTAGAGAAGCTAAAGAAAGTGATAAATTAAGTGCAGCTTCATTATAACCTAAATTAAGTAATAATGAACCAAATACACCTGCACCAATAAATAACCATAAATCTTTTAATTGGATTATTAATGCTTTTCTATCAAAAATAGCTAATAAAATAAAGAGAATAATTGTTGCACCAATAGCTCTTGTTGATAATATTGATGGACTATTAAAACCAAAACTACTTAATGTTCTTACAAAAACACCACCAAACCCCCAACATGCTCCTGAAAGTATTGGAAGTAGTAAAATTAGTTTTTTATTTATTTTATTCTCAGTATTTAAAAATTCCATAGAGATAATATGTAACTAAGTAAGTATAAAATTTTCTAATAGTTATTAAAATATTAATAATTTTCAAGAATTAGATAAAAAAATTAAAATAAAACCTTTCTTTCAATAGAATCTATTCTTTTTCTTGCTTCTTTATGTTTTTTATTAGGTGGTTTTTTCATTTCACGTAAAAACTCACAAGCTTCTTCACCATACAATGTTGGAGTTTCACCAATAGGCCTTGCCATAATAATTACCTCACAATTTTAAAAACTAATTCTTAATTAATAATTTCAATTAAAAATATGATTAAACTATAAAATAAGTTTTGTGTATTTTCTAAAATCTGAAATTTCAGATAATAGAAAAATATGTAATAACTAAAAATAGAGTAAATGATTTATTGCTTGCAACTAAATTGTTTACTAAATTGCGTATTATTTAATTAAAAATATGATTTAAAATTCAAATACTTAATAAATAAACTTCAATAAAAATAATAGCTACTTTTAAAATAAAAGATACAATAATTAAAATAAGAATTTAAATAAATGTAAATATATATGTCTTAGACAATAATAAAAGAAATAGTAAAAAATAAGAAAAAATAACCTACAAATAATAAGAATAAAATTGAAAAATTATCTAAAAATAATCATCTAAAGACTGTTTATATTCCTCCATTAAGTCAAATAGCTCTTGTTTAGTAGAAACCTTAAATAATTTATGTTTAGTTGGAACAGTATAAGGAAGACCTTTAAGATAAGAAGCAGTATGTCTTCTCATTTCAGGAATAGCTATTTTTTCAGTTTTAATATTGATTAATAATTCTGTGTGTCTTCTAATCATAGCTAATTTCTCATCAACAGAAACTTCTTTAGGAAGTGTTCCATCTTCCAAATAATCAATACACTCTTTAATTAACCAAGGATTACCAATAGCTGCTCTACCAATCATAATTCCATCACAATTAGTTTGATTAATCATATCTTGAGCATCAAAACAAGTCCAAATATCTCCATTACCAATAACTGGAATAGATACATTTTCTTTAACTTCTTTAATTAAATTCCAATCAGAATGTTCAGCATAACCACCAAGTCTAATACGTGGGTGAACAGTAACAGCAGAACCACCAGCATCTTCAATTAATTTAGCTATTTCAACTGCATTTATACTATTCTCATCCCAACCACTTCTAATTTTAGCAGTTACAGGAACAGGTACTGTATCAACTACAGTAGATACAATATCATATACTTTATCAGGTTCTTTTAATAAAGCACAACCTGCATTAGCTTTAATAGCTACTTTACCAACAGGACAACCCATATTAATATCAATAATATCAGGTTTCATATAATTATAAACATATTCAGAGGCAATTTTAAATGATTCAACATCAGAACCAAATATTTGAAGTGAAATTGGTCTTTCATCTTCACACATATAAAGTAATTTATTAGTTTTTTGGTCATTGTTTACAATAGCTCTAGAAGATACCATTTCAGTCCCTACAAGCCCACAACCCATAGATCTAATAATAGTTCTATAGGCAGAATCACAGATTCCAGCCATAGGAGCTAAAACAACTTGATTATCTAATGTTACATTACCAATTTTCAATTTCATAAAATTACCTATAAAAAAAGATTGTTAAAATTATTTTAGTAATTAATAATTATAAAATTTTCTAAAAATAAATAAATTTTCTAAAAATAATTACCTATTATCAAATATACTATTGATTATTAGACTCATAAGCAGATTTAAGATTTAATTGAATTCCAGTTAATTTATAGAATAATTTAATAATTATTTTTA
>JAKSUD010000188.1 GCA_024409185.1 archaeon | reverse complement strand
TTCCGCAGATCCAACAGGTGCAAGTAATTCAGGTATTTTCATATTAATCCTCTTAATGTAAATAATTAATTTTCATGAAGTCTTCCATTTACAAAGTTTCCTTTATTAAGTCTACTTAAGGTTAAACTTTCAATTTGTTCTCTAAATAAGTATAAATCATAATCTTTGTTTACTTTATTAATTTTTAATGCTTGTGCATATAATGAAAGTATTGTAGATGAATATTTTGGACTTGAGAATCTACAGTCTACAATTATTGTATCTACTCCAATTTCTTTAATAATCTCCAAATCACTAATTAAACAAAGACAATCTTTATTAATAAAGTGGCTATGTTTATTGTAATCAAATACTACTTTATATTTGAATTTTTTTCTTTTTTGATCTTCTAAAATAGCATAATCAGAGGAATCATTTATTATGAAATCTCTACCTTCATTTAAGTTTGAAAAGTCATCTTTACTACTCATAACTTCGAGATTTCCTTGAACAATCATACTTATTTCAGTATCTTTATCTTTTATGTATTGATATTTTGAAACTAATTCTTTAATTTCTTCACTAGATAATTCAGAAGAAACCATTACACTATTAAATCCAGAATTAGATAAGTTTTTCACATTATAACTATTCCAAACATTTAAGTTATGATTTCCATAGATTTTACTATTCTCAAAACTCTTACTTATTCCTGGAGTATCATACATAATTGGAATATTCATATTTTTTTCTTTTAGATTTTCTATGATTTTGCTTATTTTTTCTATTTCTTCATCTGATATGAATGAAGATAAAACTAAAATCAAATTACTTTTCATCTTTTTATTTTTGGAATTCTTTTTATCTACAATATTATAAGCTTCTTCTAAAAGAGATTCAATATTTTCAAAGTATTCTTCTGGACTATTAAATGAGAATGAAGGGTCAAAATAGTAATTTTCTATTGGTAATTTTGTAGTTTCTTTTAAAACATCTAAATTATCAATAAATGCACCTAATTTTAAATCTTCATTTTTAATTTGAATATCTTGATAGTTGTTATATTCTTTAATAAAGTTATTTGTCACTTTTCTTGTTTTCTTAATTTCTTCTTTATTTGGTTTATAATAATTTAATAATAAATCTATAGCTTTATCTAAAACATTACGTCTTATTTTGTTAAGTTTTCCAATTGGTATGAAAATATCTTTTGGCATATGATTTATTTTTATATTATCTATGTAAAATGGAGTATCTCCTGTTTTAGATAATTGTTTGATAATATCCTCCTCTGAAATTGGTCTTTTTTCAGCTTTTTCAGCTTGAATTTCAGAGATATAATTAAATCTTTGATTATTATTTTCTACTTTAAATTCTGCATTTACAATAAGATTTAATTTATCACTCCAATTAACATCAATTGAAATTGGAATGTGTTGTTTGATTATTTCATTGTTAAATTGTTTAAGCTCATCATGAGTTGTTTTGGAATAACTAAGGAATACTTGATCTCCTTCTCTAACATTACGAGTAGTATCAAGTTTTACATATTCATCAGTTTGTTCTATAATATTATCAATATAAATTCCTTTAATTTTATCTTTATATTTAAAACCAATTCCATCTCCTAAATTAAGAGTTACTTTATTTTCAGGATTTTCTTTATTAATTGTAATTGTTTCTCCTTTTTTAGATGAAATTCGCCCAATATAAACTCCTTCATGCCCTGAACTTTCTCTACCTAAAACATCTCCAGGTTTTTGATTAAGAATATAACCATCAGTAAATTGTCTATTAAATACGAGAGTTAAATCTTGTTCATATTTCTCTTTTTCTTTACCTTCAGCACCATCAATTAAATGTCTATATGCATTAACAATAGTTCCAACATAATCTGAAGATTTCATACGACCTTCTAATTTAAGAGAATAAACTCCTGCATCTGCAATTCTATCTAAACCTTTGTAAACAGCTAAATCATGGGTTGAAAGTAAGAAACCGTTCCCTACATTGTAATTTTTATATTTTAATTTGTATTGTTTACGACAAGGTTGTGCACAAGCTCCTCTATTTCCACTACGTCCACTGTTGTAAGAGGAGATATAACAATTACCACTAAAACAATAACAAAGAGCTCCATGTCCAAATACTTCAAGTTCCATTTCAATGCCTTGTTTTTCAAGGTTATTATGGATTTCACTTATTTTATCAACACTTATCTCACGAGGGAATACAATTCTATCAATTCCATTTTCAGCTGCCCATAATACACAATTATAATCACTTAAAGTCATTTGAGTTGATGCATGAACTTCAAGTTCTGGAATAATATTTTTAATAAGTTCAATAATTCCTAAATCTTGTACAATAACTGCATCTACGCCTATTTTGTATAATTTGAATAAGTATTTTATAACTTCTGGAACTTCGAAATTATTGATTAAAGTATTAACTGTAACATGGATTTTAACTCCATTAAGATGAGCATATTCTACAGCTTTTTCAATTTCTTCTAATGTAAAGTTTTTAGCAAAAGCTCTTGCTCCAAATCGCTCACCAGAAATATAAACTGCATCTGCTCCAGCATTAACTGCTACAATAAAAGTTTCATAAGAACCTGCTGGTGCAAGTAATTCAGGTATTGGCATAATTAATCTCCATAATTTTGATATTTTTAATAATTAATTTAGTAATTTAGTAATTTTATAATTTTTAATATTTATTTTAAAAAATTTTATTTATTTAATTTTTAAATTTTAATTATATT
>JAKSUD010000187.1 GCA_024409185.1 archaeon | reverse complement strand
TTTATATGATATAATTTTTATATTAATTTTAGTATCTTTTATAAATTAATAAAATATTTTAAGTGATAAAAATGAAAATATCAAAAATTATACTTATTATAATTCTTTTCATTGCATTTTTCGAGATAGGTTTATTTAGTTCCTATACAATTGTAACTGGTGAAATACCAGATGTTGGAGAGATTATTGGTATGCAAACTGAGTTTATAGGTTCTATTTTTAGTTCAGATAATGTTGGTGGTATACTTATTAAAGATCCTACAGAGATTAATATTACTAATAAATTAGATGTAGCTGAAGAATTGAAGAATAAGGCCAATGTAGATGGTATTGATGTTGATAATCTTACTATTGGAACTACTTCTGATTTGGATGAAGAAAATATCACAGTTAATATCACTGCTTTTGGATTCTCTGCTCCTTCTACTTCCTCTGGACAAATTGTTATTAAATCAGAACCAGATTATAAAGTATCTGCTATTGCTAGTGCAACATACACTTATGCTGGATTTAAAGTAGATGTAAGTAGTATTAAAATAGTATCTATTTTAAAAATGTATAATAGTACAACCACTACTTCAAAATCAACCTCATATAAATCTTCTAAATCTAGTAGTAAAGGCTATGATAGTGGATGGAGTTCTGATAGTTCTAATAGTCAAAGTTATAATAGTGGAAGTTCAAGTAGTGGAAGTTCCAATTCTGGTTCAAGTTCTGGATCTGGTTCTAATTCTGGTTCTGGGTCTAGTGGTAGTGGTTCTGAGGATGAAACTTAATCATTCACTCATTACAATTTATTAATTAAATTTATTAAAATTTAGGACTTTTAATCAATTATCTTTTAATCAATTATAAGTTACTAATTAAATTTATTAAATGTATAGAGTGTAAAGATAATAATTAGCTACTATTTGGTGGAGTTATGATTAATATTATTGAATTTATAAATAAAGAAAATTTAACTTTAGCTAGTATTAAAGCATTAAAAAAATCAAATATTATAATTTCATATTCTAAAGATTTTGAAAGTTTAGTTGATTTTATAGATTCATCTGCTGAGATATTCTTTATAGATTCTAATGAAGATGCTGATTTAAGTGATTTATCTATATTAGCTGATTTAAATGTTAAAGCTTGTGAATTAGCTATTTCTAAATCTTTTGAAGGAGAGAATGTTTCTTTAATTAGTAATGAATTTTTAAAATTTGGATTTAGTAATTTAATTTATCAAATAGCAAGTAAATATAGTCAAAAAACTGAAATTAATATATTACCAACAGTTTCAGCAGTAGATTATACTTCATCAATTGCTGGCGCACCTTTAGATGATTTTGTAGCTATTAATTTTGCTAATTATTTGATTCCAGACTCTGAAATTATAAATAAAATAGACTCTTCTCTTAAAGCTAATTTTATATTAGCTATTTATAATCCTAATTCAAATAAAGAATTATTTAATAAATTTAAAGATTTAGCTTTAGAAATTAGAAAAGATGCAATAATAGTTATTGTTGATGTTGAAGATAATTCAAAAGAAATTATTAGTTTAAATCAATTAGATGATTCTTATATTAAAGAATCTTCATTTTTAATTGTAGGAAATAAAGCTACTTATATTGAAGATAATTTAATGATTACTCCACGTTCTTATGTAATTAGGAATGAAATTATATCTTATACCCGTGAATTCTTTGAAAAATATTTAAATAATGAAAGTCCTCGTGGTTTTGACCATGATTGTGAATATTTACCATGTCACAGTGATATGGAAGCTTGTGACTTTTGTTATTGTCCATTTTATCCATGTGGTGAAAGTTCTACAGGTGGAAAATGGATTAAAGATAAGAATGTTTGGGATTGTGTAGGATGTACATGGATTCATAAAGAAAATGTAGATAATTGTATTAGGGAAGGAATTGATGGAATTTTAAATGAAGTTGAAGATTTAAACCTTAAAAAGGAAGAATTATTACGTGTAAGAAGAGAATGTCTTTTAAAGACTAAATAGATTTTTAGACATAAATTTAATATCACTTAAAATTATTAATTCAAAATAAAATTATATTCATATTATAATAAAATTTATTTAATTAAATAAATCTAAAATTCATATATAAAATTATATTAAGAAGGTAAGAAAATGTCAAGTGTAAAAGATATTTTAATTGAAATGAAAGACATGTCGGAGCTTATGGTCGATTTGGCCTACTCTGCTGTTTTATTTCACAATAAAGAAGCTGCTGAGGAAGTAGTTACTTTGGAAAATAGATTAAACATGATGAACTATGAGATTAAAAAACAATCTCTTTTAGCTGCTCGTTCCCTTGAAGATGCAGAACAATTAACTACTCTTTTAGAAATTGCAGAAGCTGCAGAATCTATGGGTAATGCTGCTAAAGATTTAGCAGATTTAGCTATTAAAGGATTTGAACCTCATCCAGTATTTAAAATGGTTATGGAAGAATCTGAGAAGAATATTATTCGTTTAACTGTTCAAGAAAGTTCTGAATTAGCTGATAATTCTTTAGGTGATTTATTATTACTTAATCGTACTGGTATGAGAATTATTTCTATTAGGCGTGGAGATTCATGGATTTATGGTCCAGATAAAAATACAGTTATTTTAGCTGGGGATGTTTTAATTGCTAAAGGATCTGAAGCTGGTACTGAGATTCTTGAAAAATTAGTTACTGGTGAGATAACTATGGATGACTTAGTCAATATGGAAGATTATATTGACGATGATG
>JAKSUD010000186.1 GCA_024409185.1 archaeon | reverse complement strand
GGTGAAAAAGAAGGTCCTGCTGGAACTGCATTTGCTAATGGATTAACCCAATTATCTGTTGGACACACTCCATTACTCACTGTAATTAGACCTAACTTAATGACTAAACCAGCAACTTTAATTATTCCTAAAGTAACTGTCGGAGATTTAGATGATGCAAGTAAAATCTTTGGACCAGCTCAAACTGCAGTAGGTAGAGCAGTAGCTGATGCTGTTGCTGAAGGAATTATTCCTGAAGATAAAGTAGAAGACTGGGTAATTAATGTAAGTGTATTTATTAGCCCAGCAGCTGAAGATTATCGTAAAATTTATCAATACAACTATGGTGCAACTAAATTAGCTATTAAAAGAGCATTAGCAGGATACCCAAGTATGAAAAAAGTATTAGCAGAAAAAGACAGAGGAACTCATGCAATTATGGGATTCAAAGCACAAAAACTCTGGAACCCACCTTACTTACAAGTTGCTCTTGACCTTGATAACTTAGATGCTATGGAAAGAATCATTAAATCTTTACCTAACAGAGAAAGAATCCTCCTCGAAGCAGGAACTCCTCTTGTTAAAAAATTCGGTGTCGGAGTTATTGGTAAAATCAGAGAATTAGCACCAGATGCATTTATTATTGCTGATTTAAAAACTTTAGATGTAGGAAGAGTAGAAGTTAAAATGTCTGCTGATGAAACTGCAGATGCAGTAGCTATTTCTGGACTCGGAACTATTGAATCCATCGAAAAAGCTATTCATGAAACTAAAAAACAAGGTATTTACTCTATCCTCGATATGATGAATGTGGATGACTTTACTGGTAAATTAAAACAAATCAGAGAAGATTTAAAACCAGATATTGTACTTCTCCATAGAAACATTGACCTCGAAAGTAAAATGGCTGAAGCTGGTGAAGATACCAGTAACATGACCGAATGGGGTAACATCAAAGAAATTAAAGAATTAACTGGATCTTTAGTAGCTGTAGCTGGAGGAATTACTCCTGAGAAAGTTGAAGAAGCTACTGAAAAAGGTGCAGATATCATTATCGCTGGAAGATACATTATCGCATCCAGAGATGTAAGAAGATCTGCAGAAGACTTCTTAGCACACTTCCCAGTTGATCCTGATAATATGAGAGTAGTTCTTGAAGAAGACGAAAACATATAAATTAATTTAAAACATTTTTAAACTTATAGCTGATTAAAGTGTGAATTAAATAATTAATTCAAATATTTAATTAGCTATTTTTTTTAAAAAAATTTTAGATTTTTAAAATGATTTACTAATAATTTACTTATTATCAATCATCTAACAAATAAACACTAAAAGGTGAAAATATGGGCTTTTGTCAATCTTGTGGAAGACCAATGGGAAGAAATGATTATGGAACTAATGAAGATGGTAGTCCTAATGAATTATACTGTAAAGACTGCTTTGATAAAGGTGACTTTATAGAACCAGATATTAGTGTAAATGACATAATCATTAGAGAAGCTAAAAGAATGCTTTCAAGAAATCCAAATTTAAGAGAAGAAGAAGCTACTGGTATTCTTGTAAACTTCGTTCCAAACTTACTTAGATGGAATCCAGACCCTGATGGAGATGGATACTGGGAAGAGGACGAAGGAGAAGAACCAGTTAAAGGTTATAGAGGAGGATTATAACTAATTCTCATCTATTATTTTTTTTATAAAATTTTATATAATTCTATATTATACGAACTAAAATATAATAAATAAAAAAAAGTAAATAGCTAATAGCTATTTAAACTAAAAACACCTACTTAAAAGGTAAAATTATTCTAATTTTAAAATAAATTTCTTACATTTATTAGCTAAGTTTCTATGATATAAAGCACTTACTTTAGCATTGAATAAATCTTCTTGAACTATTTCAAACTTCTTAGATAATTTAATAAATTCAGCTTGTAATTCAAGATAATCATTATTAGAAAAGTTTTCATTAAATTCAACTTCTTTAGGTAAGCTATTTAATTCATTATTTAATTTAGCTAAATCTTCTTGTAAATCAGAAATTAATAATTGCTTAGATTCTAATTCTTCTTCAAAACAAGTAACTTTTTCTTTTAAATCATCAATAACAAGATCTTTAGAATCTAACTCAGATTGTAATTTACCAAAATCATCATCAAAAGAAGTAACTTTTTCTCTCAAATCACCAATAATTACATCTTTAGAATCTAACTCAGATTGTAATTTTTCTAAGTCTTCTTTAGAATCTACTTCTTCAAGTTGAAGATTAATCTCAGTAATTGTTTTTTCACAATTATTTAACTTAGAATTTAAAACTTGGTTTTTTTCAGTTAAAAGAACATTACATAATTGTAATGCAGCTATTAATTCATCATTATCTTCAATATCTGCAAAATCATCTTTACGTAACAAAATAACTTCTTCTGTATCTTCAAAAATATTTTCAGCTTTAGGAACTGTAACCTGAACTTGTTCAGTTTTATATTTTTTCTTTTTTCCATTCTTAAGAGTTCTTGTATACTCTCTTGAATACTTTTTTACAGTACCATTAGCAAACTCCATTTAAACACCTAGAATAAATTCATAAATATAAAGTTAAATAATTAATAATTTATAAATAATATTAATATTAAAAAAATTATACTAATTATATATTAATTTAATTATATTAATAAATATTTGGGATAAAACTACAAAAATAATCACAATTTAAAGAAAATTTAAAAAATTTTTATAAAAAAGGTGAAAATATGGTGAAAAAAGTAGTTGGAATATGTGGAAGCCCACGTGAAGGAGCAAGTGAATA
>JAKSUD010000185.1 GCA_024409185.1 archaeon | reverse complement strand
GATTCTATTGAAAATGCAGAATTTAAGTTAATTAAAGATGCAGGTCATATGGTTGCTTATGAAAAAACTGAAGAACTTATAGGAATCATTAAAGATTTCTTAAAAGTTTAATTCTTTAAATTTTTTATTTTTTAAGTTAATTATTAATCTTTAATTTTTTAGGTTTTTAATTAATTTTTAATAATATGATTTTAGAATTAATATAAAAAGGAGTTTTTAAAAATGAAAATAGCTATTGTTTTAGGAACAAGACCTGAAATTATTAAAATGGCTTCTGTTATGGATGAAATTAAAAACAGAGGTCAAGAATTATTATTAATTCATACAGGTCAACATTATGATAAAGAAATGTCTGAACAATTTTTTATTGATTTAAAATTACCAGTTCCAGATTATAATATTAATGTAGGATCTGGTTCTCATGGAAAACAAACTGGTAAAATGATGGATGGAATTGAAGAGGTTATTTTAAAAGAAAAACCTGATATTGTTCTTGTTCAAGGAGATACTAATGCAGTTCTTGCAGGTGCTCTTGTAGCAAGTAAATTGCACATTCCTGTTGGGCATGTTGAAGCAGGACTTCGTTCTTTTGATGAAACTATGCCTGAAGAAATCAATAGACTTGGTGCAGATGTTTGTTCTAAATTTTACTTTGTCCCTACCGAAGAATCAGCTATTAATTTAGCTATGGAAGGAATTTCAAGAAAAAGAATCTTTATTACAGGAAACACTGTTGTAGATGCTTGTTTTAGAAACCTTAAAATTTCAGAAGCAAGACCTCTTGAAGATTATGATAAATCTTTAGCAGATATTGATATTGATAATATGGATAATATTGTTGCTTTAACAATGCATAGAGCTGAAACTGTAGATGTTAAAGAACGTTTAGAAAATGTTATTGGTGCTTTAGAAGAATTAAGTGAAATGAATATTATTTTCCCAATTCATCCAAGAACTAAAAAGATGATGGAAAACTTTGGTTTATTTGATAAATTAAATAATATGGAACATGTTCATATTATTAAGCCTGTAGGATATCTTGATTTCTTATTACTTTTATCTAAATCTACTTTTATTTTAACTGACTCTGGTGGTCTTCAAGAAGAAGCTATTACTCTTGATGTTCCAGCTTTAACTTTAAGATATAATACAGAACGTCCTGAAACTGTAACTGCAGGTGGAAATATTCTTGTAGGTTCTGATAAAGAAGTTATTCTTGAAAATGCAAGAAAAATTTTAGACGACGCAGAATTTGCAAATAAAATGCGATCTGCTAAAAACCCTTATGGTGTAGGAGAAGCTGCTAAAGTCATGTTAGATGTAATTTTAGAAGCAGAAGAAAAAGATGAATTAGCTATTCGCCCTCCTGATGCAGTTATGGCTACTTTCACTCGTAAATCTAGAGTTCCTGATAAAGATATTACTGTTAGTGAGTTTGAAGGCGAAAATAATGCTCTTGTAAAAATAGCATTTGAAGGTGAAGATGTTAAATTCCCATATGATGATTTGAATTTAAATGGTTTAACTGTAATTTATGAAGATTATAGTTAATCTTTAAATTTTTTTATTTAGATTTAATTTAAAGCTTTAAGTATATTTTTAAAACATATTTAAAGTTTATTTTTATTTTTTATTAATTATTTTTTTTAATAAGGTAATAATATGAATGATTTATCTAATGTTAATGAAGACTCAATATTAATATTTGAATATTTTACAGCTTCAGGTATAAATGAACCAACAATTATTTCAGAAGCTTGTGAAATTATAAGATCTTTAGCTATTGAATTAAAAGATTTTGATACATATGTTTTAGTTGCAAAGACTTTTGAGAATATTTTCGAAGATATTTGTAAAGAATATGACTTTAAAATTAAAACTATTATTATAGATGATGATAGTGAAACTCCTTTAGAAAATTGGTTAGAAAAAAAGACAAATATTTTCTCAAAAGCTATGTTTATTGCAGCTGAAGACAATATGAATCTTTATAATTTAACAAAAATTCTTGAGAAGAATGATGTTAAAGTTTATGGGTCTGATTCATATGCAGTTAAACTCGCTTCTGATAAATATAAAACTTTTGATTATTTTGATGGAAGATTAAAACAACCTCAAACTTTTAATATTCTTATTAATCCAAAAACTTATTGGAAAAGAGCTATTCAAATATTTTTCGATAAAATTAATGGGGAATATGGTGAGAATTCAGATGATACTATTCCAATATTACAAAAACCTAAAGATATTCCTGTTTTAGATAATTCAGATAAAGATTTAATTAAAGATAAACATTTAATTGCTAAACCTCGTTATGGTGTAGATTGTGATGGTCTAAAACTTATTAAATCTAAAGTTAATATTGATGAGCTTGAAGATTTATATGAACCTGGTTCTCGTTTTATTGTTCAAGAGTTTATTGAAGGTATTGTAGCAAGTGTTAGCTTAATTAGTGATGGAAAAACAGCTATTCCAATTAGTCTTAATAAACAAGTTGTTGAAATTGGAGATGATGGTGGAAGATATGTTGGTGGTGAAATACCATTTGAACATCCCTTAAAAGAAAAAACATTTAAGCTTGCTAAATTAGCTTGTGAATATGTTCCAGGTATTAAAGGTTTTGTTGGTGTAGATATTATAATTAATGAAGATGAAAATGAAGTTTATCTTATTGAAATTAATTCAAGATTTACAACTTCTTATGTAGGTCTTACAAAAATAGCTAATTTTAATATAGCTAAAACAACAATTGATTTGTTAGATGAAAAAATAAGTAGTGAAGAAGTAATTAGTAAAATAAG
>JAKSUD010000184.1 GCA_024409185.1 archaeon | reverse complement strand
GTAATATTCTATTTTTTTAATATATTCAATTTTAAGTTATAATTTTAATATTTAAGTTACATTGAGGAGTTTTATGAGAATTAGTGGTAGAAAGGATGCTACAAGGATTTATCCTGAAGATCCAGTACATATTTTAATGCCTTATATGATGCCTAGGAGACATGAGGCAGAAGTTTACTTAAATCAAGAGATTGACATTACTGAACTTTTAAGATGGGTTGATGAAAAAAATAAAAATCTAGAGTATAAATTAACATTTTTCCATGCTATGGTGGCTATTACTGCAAAAACAGTTTATTCAAGACCTCTTTTAAATAGATTTGTTAAAGGTAAGAATTTTTACCAACGTAATGATGTAAGTATTTCTTTTGTAGCTAAAGATAAATTTAGTGATGATGCTGAAGAAAGATTAATGGTATTCACAATGGATGAAAATGAATTACCTGTAGATTTAATTAAAAGAATTCTTGAGGACATTCATAATGCTAAAAATTCTGGAAATGCTAGTTCTAATACTTATAAAAAACTTACTAAAGTTCCTTCATTTATTTTAAGCATTGCTAAAGTATTGGTGATGTGGTTAGATAAAAAAGGTTGGCTTCCTGATTTTTTAACTGAGGATGATTTTAATTTTTCAACTGTTTTACTTTCTAATTTAGGTAGTATTAAGTGTGATGCAGTTTACCATCATTTAAATGAATATGGTACTAATTCTGTTGTAATAACTATTGGAACAATTCATAAAAAAGATGGTCGTGATGTAGTTAATATTGGTGCAACAGTTGATGAGAGAATTGCAGATGGTTTTTACTTTGCAAAATCTTTAAAATATGTCCAACATATTGCTTCACATCTTGAATTACTTGATGAAGAAGTAGGTAAAGTAATAGAAAATATTGAATTATAATATTTTTACTTATAATGTGATGGAATAATTACATTTAGATTTATAATTATTAATTAATTTATGGAAGATTTTTATGGAAAATAATATTGACTGGGATAAGATTGATACTAGGTGGTATGGGTCGTATGAGGATATGCCTAAATCATTAGAGTATCCAGATTATTCTTTATATGAAGCTATTGTTCAATCAACTATGAAATATCCAAAAAATATTGCTTATAATTATTTTGGAGTAAAAGTTAATTATATGGATTTTTTAAAACAAATTGATGATGCTGCAAAATCCTTTAAAAAGTTAGGTATTAAAAAAGGAGATAAAGTCACAATTTGCATGCCAAATACTCCAGAAGCGATAATTTCATTTTATGCACTTAATAAAATTGGAGCTATAGCTAATATGGTTCATCCGTTATCTGCTCAAAATGAGATAAAACATTATCTTAAAGTTTCTGAAAGTGTAGCTGTTTTAACAATTGATCTTGCTTACAATATTTTTAAACGTATTTCATGTGAGACTATGGTTAGAAATATTATTGTAGCTACTCCAAGTGAGTCAATGCCTAAATATATGAAGGTACTTTATCGTTTAACTCAACCTAAAGTTAAAGTTTCTGAAGATAAAAATACTATTACTTGGAATGATTTTATTAAATTAGGTAAAAAAATTAGTCATGATATTAATGAAAACACAGATGGTCAGTATCCCGCAGCTATTTTATATAGTGGTGGAACTACTGGAAAACCTAAAGGGATTGTATTATCTAACTTAAATTTCAATGCTTTAGCTTTACAAGGTTTGGCTTTTGCTGGAGCAAGTAAAGAAGATTCTTTGTTAGCTATTATGCCTATTTTCCATGGTTTTGGTCTTGGTGTTTGTGTACATACTGTTTTTTCATTAGGTGCATCAAATATTTTGATTCCTCGTTTTGAAGTTAAAAAGTTTCATAAATTATTGAAAAAACATAAACCTACTTTTTTAGCAGGAGTTCCTTCTTTATGGGAATCTATGATTAAGAATAAATATATGGAGTCTGTAGATTTATCTTACTTAAAAGTAGTAATTTCAGGTGGAGATTCTTTATCTGTTAGTTTAAAAAGGAGAATGGATCAATTTTTAAAAGATCATGGTGCTACTATCCAAGTTAGAGAAGGTTATGGATTAACTGAGTGTGTAACTGGAACTTGTTTAAATCCTGTCCATATGTGTAAAGAAGGTAGTGTAGGTATTCCTTATCCAGATACATTTTATAAAATTGTTAAACCAGGAACTACAGAAAAAGTAGCTATTGGTGAAGAAGGAGAAATTTGTCTTTCTGCACCTACTGTTATGTTAGAATATCTTAATGAACCTGAAGAAACTGCTAATGTTTTAAAAGTCCATGAAGATGGTTTAAAATGGTTACATACTGGTGATTTAGGTTATATGGATGAAGAAGGTTGGATTTTCTTTAAGCTCCGTATTAAACGTTTAATTGTTTCAAATGGTTATAATATTTATCCTCAACAGTTAGAAAATATTATTGATGCTCATCCTTATCTTCATGTTTCTACTGTTATTGGAATTCCTCATCCATTTAAAATTAAAGTGCCTAAAGCATTTATTGTACTTAAAAATGATGTTGTAGCTACTGAAGAAGTTAAAAATAGTATTCGTGATTATTGTAAGAAAAATTTAGCAAAATATGCAATTCCTTATGAATTTGAATACCGTGATGAACTTCCTAAAACCCTTGTAAATAAGGTAGATAACACTCTTTTAGAAAAAGAAAGTATTGCAAAATTAGAATCTCACTCATAAGATTTTATTTTCATTTATTTTCAGTTATTTTCACTTATTTTTAATTACTTTTTTATTTATTTTTTCTTTTTTATTCTTTATTTTAACTTTATTTTTACTATTCCTCTATT
>JAKSUD010000183.1 GCA_024409185.1 archaeon | reverse complement strand
ATCTTAGGTGCTTATGTTAAAGAAGCTAAAGAAAGAATTGAATATAATAAAGTTATTGTTAATATTAATTCAGAAGAACCTAAACTTTTACAGTATTCAACTGTGGATTTTGTTGATTTTTATGAAACAAGAGCTGTTCGCCACAGTATGGGAGGTAGTTATAATATGGGTGGAGGTAGAATTTATGGGGGAGAGTCCTATTCAACACAAGAATGGACAAAGTTAGGTAAAGGAGAATTTACTCTTGGAGGAAGTAAAAGTTATTTTGTTGGTGGAGGTCAACAAAGAACGATTGATACTAAAAAAATAGTTAATGTTACTTATTTTCCTAATGATGCAGGATTTGAAGTAAGTGTCAGTAATAGACAAAAATCAATGAAGTTCATGCTTCCTGGTCGTACAATTGAAGATGGACAGAGGTTAGCTGATGCAGTTTTGAAAGGTGAAAAACAAGTTGTTCTTACAGAATCTAAAAATACAGAACTTAAAGACTCTGGAAGTTGTTATATTGCTACATATGTATATGGAAGTTATGATGCTACTGAAGTTTTAATCCTTAGAGATTTTAGGGATGAAAAATTATTAACTAATTATGTAGGAACTCTATTTGTTAAGTTCTATTACAAAATTAGTCCTTTTTTAATTAGACATTTTAGTGGTAAAATATTCAAAAACACTACCAAAAAATTTTTAGATTATATTGTTAAAAAACTCAATTAAAATGATTTAATGGAGTAAATGGATAAATAGGCAGGGTTTATATATTTACACTCTATAATTTAGTTTTTTTCATTCTTTAAAACTAATCATATGTTTTTATCTGTTTATATATTTATCCAATTATTTATAATAATAATAATAGATAAAAGAGTTAAAGATTTAGAATATTCTAAGCTTACTCAATCTAATAGGATTAAATCATTAGAAATTGATATTAAAAACTTAGAAGACTCTAATAAACAATTAATAAATTCTAATAAATTGTTAATAGATTCTAATAAGCAAAAGGATATAGATATTAAAGAGTTAAAAGATTCTAATAATAATTTAACTAATAGGTTAGATAATCAGAGTGTTACTATTAATGAGTTAAATAATAAGTTAGATCTTCAAGTTAATGAGATTAAGGAATTAAATGCTGATAAAGATAAGTTAAATGCTGAAATTAAGGAAAATTATAAGAAACTTTTAAGTTCACCTGAAAAAGAAGATTATGAGCAGTTAAAAATGATATTGCTAATAAAGATAATTTGATTAATGAATTAAATACTAAAATTGAAATACTAAATAATATTTTAATAAGATGTAAATATATATACTTCTGGTGTATATATAATAATATAACTAATTATGGAGGGATTTTTATGAAACCTAAAATTTTTATAAGTCATTGTTGGGATTATAGAGATCAATATTACAAAGTTGAAGAATGGATTGATGATAGTGATATTGATTGGCAAAACATGAGTATCCCAGTACATGATCCAAAAGATACTTCTACTGACAGTGAATTAGAAGAAAAAATAGATAATAATATTAGGAAATCTTCTTTATTCATAATACTTAGTGGAATGTATGTATCACAATCTAATAGAAAATGGATAAATAAAGAATTAAATATAGCGAATAAATATGGTAAAAATATTATTGCTGTGAAACCTTGGGGTAATGAAAAAATGCCTCTTGAAGTTCAAAAGGCTACTGATATAATAGTTAATTGGAATTCTAACTCTTTAATTGAATCTATAAAAGAGAATTTATGAAAGAAGAAGATATATTTAAAGAAATAATTAATGAAGAAAAAGTGGATAATTCAGAATTGTTATTCAAGCAATATAAATTGTTTGTTGAAATGGCAGATCATATAAGTGAGCGTAGAGAAAAAACTAATAAACTTTACATAACTTTAATGACTGCACTTTTTGGTATGGTTGCTGTATTTGCTAAATTAACATATCCTTGTATTATATGTCTTGTCCCTTTTTTAATTTTAATTAGATATTTTTCAGTTAATTGGGCAAATCATATTGAAACATACAAGACACTAAATAGTGCCAAGTTTAAAGTTATTAATCATTTAGAAAATTTTTTACCTGTAAAAGGGTATACGCAAGAGTGGAAATTTTGTAAATTAAGGGGTTATAATAAATTAACAGAAAAAGATAAAGCAAATCCCCATATCATAAAAAAAATTTCTGAAATATGTGCTGTTTTAGTTGTAATTATTCAAATTATTATTATCGTTTTTTAATATCTTAATTTCCTAATTATATTTCGTTAAGTAATTATATAATGTTCCTAATCCACGCATTATTGGTTTTATTAGGAGCAATAATATTATATAAACTAAAAAAAAATAATTGGAGGTAAATATTATGAAATTGTTTTATAAAACTGTAATGTTTTTAACATTACTTTTATTCTGTGTAGGTTCTGTATGTGCAACAGATCCAGATAATACTACTTCTGATAGTGTTACTGTTGGTGGTGGATTAAGTCCTGTTAATCCTCCTATTAATAATACTACTGATGTGTCAGATGAACCTGTTGGTCATATAATGACTGATAAAGAGAAATTTGAATTTATGGATGGATTATACAGAAATAATACAGCTTTAAATAAAAAAGTTAAAGCTTTAAATGAGAAAATAGACAAACAAGGAGTGGAAATTAAATATTTAAATGACACTCTTAACCTTGTATTAGAAGATAATAAACAGTTAAAAGAAGACAATAAAGCTTTAAAAGAAGATAATAAACAGTTAAAAGAAGATAATAAACAGTTAAAAGAAGACAATAAAGCTTTAAAAGAAGATA
>JAKSUD010000182.1 GCA_024409185.1 archaeon | reverse complement strand
ATAAATAATGTATCTATAAATTTTATTTAATTTCAAATATCTAAAAATTATTATGAAAAATTTATAGAATTATTTAAGTTAAAATAAAATTAATAAAGGGATAAAATGAATTTTAAATCATCATCTTCATCTAATAAAAACATTGAAAAGGAGTTTAAAAATCTAAGAAAAGAACTCTTAGATTTAACTTTAAGAAACCCTTTACTTAATTTTAAATCTAGAAATAAAACTCTTAATATTATTAATCAATCACCTGCTAATGTTTATAAAACTCTTGTTTTAGAGAATAAGAGAATGCATTTTACTCCAAATAAAAAAGAAAGTCAAGATAAAATATCTCGTGCACATGCTTTTATTTCACAAACCATGGATATTTTTTCTAATATTGAAGGAGACAAAAGCTTAAAAGCAGATCTTTCACCAAGTGAACTTCAAAAAAGACTATTTTATATAGACCAACAAGCAAAAACTATGGTTCAAGAACAAGGTTATAATATTCTTTACATAGCTTGTGGTTTTGTTGAATGGATTGATAATAAAAAACCTAAACAAAAGAATTTAGCACCACTTATTCTTATTCCAGTTGAAATTGAACGTAAAAAAGCAGGAAATTCATTTTCAATTTCATGGACTGGAGAAGACCTACAGCATAATATATCTTTAGAAGCTAAATTCCGTGAAGAAGGTATAGAAATACCTAAATTCGAACCAGTTTCTTATATTGAAGGTGTAGATCAATACTTAATGTCTGTTAAAAAAGCTATTTCTCGTTATAGAAAATGGGATGTAAATACAAATGTAGCTTTAGGATTCTTTTCATTTACAAAATTTGTTATGTATAATGACCTTAATCCTGAAAGTTGGAGTGAAGATGTAGATTTAACTAAAAATGAGCTTATTGAAGCTATTTTTAATCCTAGTAAAAATGTTTATGATAATACATTTAAAGAAGAAGATATAGATACAAAACTTCATTATAAAACAATGTATCAAGTTTTAGATGCAGATTCTTCCCAAATATCTGTTATTGAAAATGTAAAAGCCGGACATAATCTTGTTGTAGAAGGACCTCCTGGAACTGGTAAATCCCAAACTATTGTAAACTTAATAGCTGAACTTATTGCAGAAGGAAAAACCGTTCTTTTTGTAAGTGAAAAGATGGCTGCATTAGAAGTTGTAAAAAGTAGGTTAGATAGTGTAGGTCTTGGTAAATTTGTTCTAGAATTACATTCTCATAAAACAAGACGTAAAAAACTATTAAAAGAACTTCAAAAAGCAACAAATGTAAGAGCTACAAGAGATTTAAAACTTGATCAAACTTTAAGAAAACTTGAAAACTTAAGAGATCAACTTGATAAATATGCAGAAGTTATTCATCAACCATTATATAATATTGGTTTATCTGCATTTGAATTATATGGTATGAAAGAATCTGCTGAAGAATATTTCTCTCAATCTAATAAAATATTACCTTTAGTTAGAATGGAAAATCCTCAAGAAATTACTCTTAAAAATCTTGATGATATGATTATATCTCTTGAAAATTTATCTGAATTATATAGTACAATCTCTAAAAACAATCCTTGGAATTTCTGTAATCCTAAAAGTTTACTTCCTGCAGATTTAAGAGAGATTGAATTTTTAATAAGAGATACATTAGATTCATTAAATGAATTCAGATTTGAAATTAACTCTATAAACGAGTTATATGGTATTAAATCTCCAAATACATTAAAAGAATATGAAGATTCAATTCAAGCTTTAAAACTTTTAGATACTGAAAATGCAAGATTTATTGATAGTTCTATTTTACTTAATAAAGAATGGTATGAAAATCCAAATAAAGCTTATGAACTTATTAAATTATTAGAACAATATCAAAAAACATCTAATTTATTTGATAAATTCACAGATAATCTTTTGGTTACAGATTTAGATGCTTTAATTTATAATATTAAAAAAGAATCCAATAAAAAATTCCGCTTATTTGGAAGTAACCCATATAAAAAAGAACTTTCTAAATTATATAAATATGATGTTCCAAGTGATAAAGAAGTATTAAATGATTTAATAGCTGTTAATCAAAATATTAAAATTAGACAAGCTATTTCAGCTAATGAAAGATTAGCTACTCGATACTTTGGAAAAATGTGGAACACTAATGCAAATATAGGTGAACTTAAACAATTAACTGAATGGATGGATAAATTTACTTATTTATTAAGTAATGGTACATTTAGTGAGACTACTGTTAATTTATTATCTAAAGACTTATTTAAAGTAGATATTAATGTAGATATGGCTGATTATATCCAAGAAGGAAATAAATTCTATAAAAGTCTTAGAAAACTTGAATCTAAATTAAATCCAAGAAGTAAATTAATATTTAAACATGAAAGTGAGGATGTTCCTTTTAATAGTTGGGAAAACCAATTAAACAAATGGAAAGGTCAACTTTCAAGTTTACATCTTTGGTCCCAATATTCTAATACAAAAAGAGCATGTATGAATACTTCAGCTTCAATATTTGTTAGAACTATCGAAAAACGAAAAATCAATAAAGATGAAATTAAATCATTAGTATTAGGTAATTTTGCAGATAGTCTTTTAAATATTGTATTTGCTGAAAATGATATATTAGCAAGTTTCATTGGAGAATTACATGAAAATCGTATAGCTGAATTTAAAGATTTAGATAGAAAAATCATTAATTTAAATAGAAAAAGAATATTTAACAAATTAAATAGTCAAATTCCTAAAATTTATGGTGAAGCTGAAAATCCTGAAGCTAAAGTTTTAGCTGGAGAATTTACAAGAAAAAGTGG
>JAKSUD010000181.1 GCA_024409185.1 archaeon | reverse complement strand
AATAATTAATTAATAATTAATAATTATTATTTATTTTATTAATAAATTATATATAAATTAATCTATATATTATTTTTAATGATTGCTGATATTTATTCAAACTGTATTTATATGCTTTTAACAATAATGTTTTTCTCAGTTGCTCTTGATTTAGTTATAGGAGAGCTTCCAGTGAAATTACATCCTGTTGTTTGGATTGGTAGTTTAATTAATTTTTTTAAAGGTAAATTTATTTCAATTAAAAATAAATCATCTGGTTTTTTACTTGCAATTTGTGTTTTAATTTGTAGTTTACTAATTGTTATTCTACCTTTATTAATTGTTAAACACTTTTTATATTTAAATCCAAATATGCTTTATTTATTTAAATTAGTAGCTATTCTTTTACTTACATCAAGCTTTTCTGTTAAATTATTATTAATTTCAGCTCGTGATATAGAATCTACTTTAAAATCAAATAATATTAAAAAAGCACGTGAAAGTGTTTCTTATCTTGTAAGTAGAGATACAAAAAGTTTAACTAAAGAAGAGGTAATTTCTGCAACTATTGAAACTTTATCTGAAAATATTCCAGATTCATTTATTTCAACTTTATTCTATTATTTCATTGTTGGAATAATTGCTTCATTTGCAGGATGTAATGATTTTATTGTTATTATATTAGCTATTTGTGCCGCATTTATACATAGAACATTTAATACCTTAGATGCTATGGTTGGATATAAAAATGATGAATTGATTCATATTGGTTGGTTTTCAGCTAAAGTAGATGATATATTAAACTATATACCTGCAAGACTTTCAGGAATTATTGTTGTAATTTCTTCTCTTATTTTAAGACATGATTGGAGAAGAGCTTATATGACTATGATGAGAGATGCAGGTGAACTTGAAAGTCCTAACTCTGGTTATCCAATGGCTGCTATAGCTGGAGCTTTAAATATTCAATTAGTAAGAAAAGATCATTATGTTCTTGGTGATAATATTAATAAAATAAAAACAGATGATATTGGAAAAGCAGTTGATATAACAAGATTCGGTATTTTCTTATTTACTGTATTCTTTATATTTGTTTTATTAGATATTTTATTGATAATGCTCTAAAATTAGAATTAACTTTTAAAAAACAACTTATTTTTTATAAAAATTTTACACTTGAAATATATGTTTAAAATATTAAAATAAAAAGAAGTAAAAAATAGTTAAAAAATTTAAAAAAATATGTAAAATAAATAAAAAAAAAGAAAAAGGTAAATTAAGCTTTAATAGCTTCTAATTTACTTAAAATTTCCCAAATTAAAGTTCTTGCATGAACTGGAATATTTGGGTCATTACTAATTTCGTCTAATTTAATAATAACAGCACTTGCTCTTACAGTTGGATCTTCGTCTTCATCGTTTAAAGTAGTAAAAGATTCATCTGCTGCTCTTCTAATATTACGTGGTACACTAGGGTTTTCCATAATATGTTTTAAAATTTCAGAAACTTCATCAAATGTTTCATTGCTCATATAAATTCCTCCATTATTATTTTTTGAAAATAGTAATTAATTGATTAGATTCAAAAAATAGTATATTATACTATTAATATAATAACAGTATAACTTATAGATTTTTAAATATATAAATATTTGTACTAATTTTAAAAAAATAAATTAAATAAAAGTATATTATTAAATTTAGATTTTCACTTATTATTTAAATTTTAAACACTTTAGCAAGAGAACTTGCAGCTATTATTTTAATAATATCTCCAATTATAAATGGAATAAGACCCATCATTAATAATTGTGAAATAGATAATAAAATTCCTTGATTAAAGTAGAAGTAGATTGCAAGTCCTATTAAACCTGGAATATAAATACAAGTAAAATAAGCTATTGTAGTTCCTATTACAGATATTTTAGATAAATCTTTAATGAAATAACTTAAGAAAATAAATCCTATTAAATATCCTCCATTTGCACCTAAGAGAACTTCAATTCCACCACTCATACCAGTAAACCATGGTATGATACTAATTCCAAGTAAAATATATAAAATCTGACTTAAAGCACCATATCTTTTTCCAAGTATTAAACCAGCTATTAAAACGCCAAAAATCTCTCCAGTAATTGGAACAGGTGTCCATGGGGTGGTATAACAACTTGTGCTAAAATACCTGTAAAACAAGCCATTAAAACAGCTAAGAATGCTTTAGTAATATTTGTAGAATCTTGAATTCTATCATAATAATTTACAACAACACTCATTTTAAATTCCTCCTATATTTGAGTACGATAACAATATATTATTTTTAATAGTATATTAATTAGATAGTTAAAAAATAGTAAGAAAATAAAATATATTGATAAAATAAATTTAAATTAAAAGAAAGTTAAAAACCAAAAAATAACTCCATATTTAAGATTAAAGAGAAAAAATAGAAAAAAAGTTAAGAAATTTAAAAATATAAATTATTTAATAAATTTATATTTTATTTAACATATGAGTTACAAACTGTGTTTTAGCTATTTCTTCAGTAAATTCAACTAAAGCTCCAGCTTCTTGAACTGTTTCACCAGTTGCAATAACTCCATGATTTTTTAATATAATAACATCTTCATCTTTTAATGCTTTGGCAGCACTTTCTGCAAGTTCTAAAGATCCGGGTTTTTCATATGGAATTTCTTTTAAATATTCACTTTTAATAGCTCCAAAACCTTCTAAACGTTTTATTTTTTTATCAGAAAATGCAAATCCAGTTGCATAAGGAGAATGTGTATGTACAATTCCATTAATTTCTGGTTTTTCTCTATAAATTGCAAGATGCATATTATATTCAGAAGATGCTTTTC
>JAKSUD010000180.1 GCA_024409185.1 archaeon | reverse complement strand
TTCTATTTTATCACAAATAATAGATTCAGAATCATTAATATTAACTACAATATCCAAATCTAAATCAAAAAAGGAAGTATAGTATCCAGAAATAAATATTTCATTATCTTCAACTTTATAAATATCAATTTGAAGAGGATCTTCTTGAATATACTCTTTAAAATCTTTCATTTGTTCATATGCAAATTTAAATGAATTCCCATCACTAAAAGGATTAGTTAATTTAAATTCTTTAGAAAGTAAATAATCATATTTATAATGTTTTAATATTCCTTTGATTTATTATAACCTCATCATCAAATAAGATAAACACTTAATAATATTAGAATAAAGCTCATTAAATTCATGTTATCTAAAATAAAATCAACAGAATCAATAGTTAATAACCATTGAAGATCATAAGCAATTGTGTATTGTATAAACTTTAAGACTTCACCATATTTTTTAATAGACTCTTCAATTAATTTAAAGTAAAAATTCTTAAATCTTAATGTATAATACTCTTTAGAATAACTTGAAGAATCAAGAAGAGATAAACTATGGTCTTTTTTTCTATAATAATAAGAAAGATTAGAAATTAAAGCAAAAGTAGGTTTTTTAAGAAGAATTTCATTTACAAAAACAGCATATTCAGCAGAATCCATAGATTCATCAAAACGGATATTTTTAATAGATTTTGCTCTAAAAAATGAAGAAGAAGCAGATAATTGAATTGATTAAGGATAATTTTTTAAATTAACAATAGAAACATTATTCTCATTAGTTTTCTTATTTTCATCATCTAAATAACTAAATTCTTTAATAGAAACATTACTATCATTAGTTTTCTTATTTTCATCATCTAAATAGCTAAATTCTTTAAATTTATAATTTAAAAGATGTTCGCCTTTTTGAAGACCAAAAAGGTATATTGGAATAGCTATTAAATCAATATCTAAATTGTTATTAAATGTTTTTAAAACTGTATCAAGGGTTTTATTAGATATATAATCATCACTATCTAAAAAACTAATAAATTCACCTTTTGATTCATTAATACCTAAATTTCTTGATGCAGATACTCCTAAATTAGTAGAATTATTAATTAAACGAATATTATTTGGATACTTCTCAATATACTCATTAACAATTTCAATAGTATTATCATAACTTCCATCATTAACAATAATAATTTCAACATTATCTTTAAATCCAATTGATTGAGATACAATTGAATCAATAGCCTTTTTAATATACTCCTGACTATTATAAGCTGCAATTATAATTGAAAATTTAAAATCAAACATGAAAAATCCACTTAATAAATTTTAAATTAATAAAAATTATTTATTTTAATATATAATATGATATAAAATTAATTTTATTTTTATTGATAAATAAATATAACTAATAATTAATAAAATAAAGTAATGATAAAATTATAAAAATAAAAAGTTAGGCAAACAAATTAAGATTTGTCGTCCTAAGACAAACTTATGAAAATAAAATAAAAAAGGTAAATTGAGATTTAATAATAGAAAATAAGCTTAAAATACTAAAATAAATAAAATAAATTAAAATAAAGTTAGGCAGACAAATAATAATTTATCTAACTAAAAGATTAAATAAAAATAAAATGCAATAAAATTATAGTATAAAAAATATGAAATTACAAATAACTTATATATAATGAATAATAAATATGTTGATGTTGGATAAATCTTTGTAAATCATAAGTTAGTAAAAATAAACTTATGAAAAAATCCATATAATATAATAATTAATTTTGTCGTAGGAGGCATTATATGAGATGTGTTGGTACTGTTGTACGTGGAATAAGAACACCAATCATTAAAGAAAATGATGATTTAGCAACAATCGTTGTAGATTCTTTAATGGCTGCAAAAGAAAGTGAAGGATTCGAATTTAGAGATAAAGATGTAGTTGCTATTACCGAAGCTGTTGTAGGTATTTCTGAAGGTAATTATGTAACTGTTGATGATGTTGCTGCGGATTTAGTAAAAAAATTCCCATCTAAAGAAATAGCTATTACTAACCCTATTTTAAGTAGAAACAGATTTTCTATTGTATTAAAAGGAATTGCAAGAGGAATGGATAAAATAACCTTTTTAACCTCATTCCCAGCTGATGAAGTAGGTAATGGTATTTTAGATGAAGATATTTTAGATGAAAGTGAATACAATTTAGCAAGTGTTATCTCTGAAGAAGAATACAAAGAAACTTTTGGTTCTTGGGTACATCCATTTACTGGAATTAACATGATTGACTTTTATAGAGAGTTAATCGAAAGTGAAGACTGTGAAGTAGAATTTGTCTTCTCTAATGATGTAAAAACTATTCTTGATTACAATAAAGATATTTTAGCTTGTGATATTCACACAAGAGAAAAAACTAAAAAATTATTAAAAGCTGAAGGAGCTAATGTTTACGGTTTACATGATGTTTTAACCGAACCTATAGGTGATTCTGGATTTAACCCAACTTATGGATTACTCGGTTCAAACAAAGCAACCGAAGAAAGATTAAAATTATTCCCTAAAACTGGAGATAAATTAGTTGCTGAAGTCCAAAAAAGATTAATTGACCTTACTGGTAAACAAATTGAAGTTATGGTTTACGGTGACGGTGCATTTAAAGATCCTGTCGGACACATTTGGGAACTTGCAGATCCAGTTGTAAGTCCAGCTTACACAAGTGGACTTGAAGGAACTCCTAACGAAATTAAATTAAAATATGTTTCTGATAATAAATTCGCTGACTTAAGAGGAGACGAATTAAAAGAAGCTATTAAAACTGAAATTAAAAACAAAGACAAAGATTTAACTGGACAAATGATTACTCAAGGAACTACTCCAAGAAGATTAACTGATT
>JAKSUD010000018.1 GCA_024409185.1 archaeon | reverse complement strand
TTATTTAGTTATTTAAAATTTCTTTCATATGGTCGATACGTTTTTGAACTAATGCTTCAGTTCCAACATCTCTTCTATGATAGACACTACCTTTAATAAGTTGGCATGCTTCTTCAGCTACTTTTTCAGCTTCAAAGATAGTTGCACCTTGTGCTACAATTCCTAAAGCACGGGACCCAGAAAGTTGGATTCCAGCTTCTTCTTGGCTTACAGCAGCATAGAATACTTTTGCACCAAGATCTTCAATAGCTTCTTCATCAACTTCTATAAGTTCTCCAGCATGAGGAGTGTCTGGGTATCCATCAGGTACGATGTATTTACAGACAGAAGCTTTTGGTTCAAATTCAACTTCATCAAGAGTTCCATCAATAATAGCTTGACAAATATCAATCATTGGAGTTTTAAGAAGTGGTAAAACATTCATTGCTTCAGGGTCTCCAAATCTTGCATTGTATTCAATTAATTTAGGACCGTCTTTTGAAAGCATGAATTGACCATAGAGAATTCCTTTATAAGGAGTAGTTTCTTTAGCTATTGCTTTTAAGGTGTCTTTCATGATTCCAACAGCAGTATCATAATCTTCTTGAGTCATGAATGGTAATAAACCATCATTGTTAGAGTAGGAACCCATTCCTCCAGTAATAAGGCCTTGGTCTCCTTCAAATGCATGAGGATGGTCTTGTGCAGCAGGCATTGGTGCTAAGTGTTCTCCATCACAAAATGCTTGGATAGTAAATTCTTCACCAACAACTTTTTCTTCGATAATTACTTGAGCAAATCCACCCATTACATTATCCATAACTTCTTTAGCATAAGCTTTTGCATCTTGATTATCTTTAAGATGGTCACCTACAATTTTAACTCCTTTACCACCAGTTAATCCTACAGGTTTAACTACAACATCTTTTTCATAAGTGTCAAGGAAAGCACTAATATCTTCATAGTTATCAAATACTTTGTAGGTTAAAGATCCATCAATTTCATAATCTGCAAAGAGTTTTCTCATAAATGATTTATCAGTTTCAATTCTTGCTGATTCTTGGCTTGGTCCTACACAAGGAACTCCAACAGCTTCAAGAGCATTTACAATTCCTTTTCCAAGAGGGGATTCAGGTCCAATAACTGCCATTTCAATGCCTTTTTCTTTTGCATATTCAGCTACTGCATCAACTTCTCCTTCATCTCCTTTTTTATATTCAACAGCTAATTTAGCTATTCCTGGATTGTTTTTACTCATGTAAGCATATAATTCAACATCTTTTGCTAATGCATCACATATAGCATGTTCTCTTGCACCGGTACCAACTACTAAGACTTTCATCTTTAATCTCCAATATCAGTTTTAATTATTTTATAATCTTAAGTCATATTTTCAAATTTATTTTCTAATTGAAAATATCCGATATTAATATTTTAGTTTTCATAGTATATTAATATATTAAAATTTATATTTATCTTCCAATATATATTATTTCATTAAAGATTATAATTTAGTCATGTTGAAATATTTTATAAAAATTTAATTAAAAAATTAGATTTATCTAAAAAACAAATACAAACAACATAAAATTAATCTATAAAACTAATCTATTCATTAAAAAAATTAGAGGTAAAATAATGAAAGGTGGAGAAGCTATTATAAAAGCTTTAAAAGATAATGGGGTAGACACTATTTTTGGATATCCTGGAGGTCAGCTTATTCCTTTTTATGATATGTTATATGATGCTGATTTAAACCATATTCTTGTAAGACATGAACAATGTGCAGCACATGCTGCTGAAGGTTATGCAAGAGCATCTGGTAAAGTTGGTGTTTGTCTTGCTACTTCTGGTCCTGGTGCTACTAATTTAGTTACAGGAGTAGCTAATGCTTATATGGATTCCTCTCCAATAATTGCAATTACTGGTCAGGTTCCAAGTCATTTAATTGGAAATGATGCATTCCAAGAAGCAGATATTATTGGAATAACTATGCCTATAACTAAACATGCTTATCAAATTAAAGATGCTAATTATATTCCAAGTATTATAAAATCTGCTTTTGAAATATCTGCAAGTGGTCGTCCTGGCCCAATAATTGTAGATGTACCTAAAGAAGTTCAAGAAGTAGAATTATCTGATTATATTGAAGATGCAATTAAAACTCCTGGTTATAATCCTACTCTTAAAGGTAATAAAAATCAAATCAAAAAAGTAGTTAAAATGATTAAACAAGCTAAAAAACCTATTATTTTAGCTGGTGGTGGAGTAATTATTGCAAATGCAGAAGAAGAATTAAAACACTTTGCAGAATTAATTAATGCTCCTGTTTGTACTACTCTTATGGGTAAAGGTGCAATTAATGAAAATGATGAATTAGCTATTGGAATGTTAGGAATGCATGGAAGAGAAGTAGCTAATCAATCTGTAAATAAATGTGATTTATTAATTGCTATAGGTTGTAGATTCTCTGATAGAACTACTGGTAAATTAGAAGAATTTATTCCTAATTCTAAAGTAATTCATATTGATATTGATCCTGCTGAAATTGGTAAAAATGTTGATGTAGACATTCCTGTTGTTGGAGATGCAAAAATCATTTTATCTTCAATAAATAAAGAATTAGAAGGTTATTCTAATTCCCAATCAAATTGGTTAGATGGAATTATTAAATTTAAAAAATCAGCTATTCCGAGAGTAAGTTATGATGATGTACCTCTTAAACCTCAACAAGTTATAAAAGAAATAGCTCAAGCTATTAATGAAGATACAATTATAACTACTGATGTAGGTCTTCACCAAATGTGGGCTGCTCACTTTTTAGATATTGCAAAACCACGTAAATTCATATCTTCTGGTGGTCTTGGAACTATGGGATTCGGTTTCCCTGCAGCTATTGGTGCTAAAGTAGCTTGTCCTGAAAATCCTGTTGTCTCTATTGTAGGTGATGGAGGTTTCTTAATGGTAGCTCAAGAACTTGCAACTATTAAAGAACATGATATTCCAGTTATTATACCTATTTTAAATAATAGGAAATTAGGTATGGTATATCAATGGCAAAATCTTTTATACAATCAAAGATTATCTCATACTGATTTAGGTAATTCTCCAGACTTTGTAAAACTTGCTGAGAGTTTTGGAATTAATGCAGTTAGAATTGATAAAACTGGAGAAACTGAAAAAGCAATTTCAAAAGCTGTTAAAGATAATGAATCTCTCCTCTTAGATATTGTTATCAAAAAAGATGAATTTATTCCAATGTTTCCTCCTGGTGCTGGAATCGAAGAGATTCTTGGTGAATATAAATACGAATCTGATGTAAATGATGATTAATTATAAGTTAGTCTTTTATTTAAGCTTTTAAACTATTGTAACTTTTAATTTTTTATTATAATATTTTAAATATTGTGGGATGTTATTATGGAACATTATATTAGTACTTTAGTAGAAAATAAACCTGGTGTTCTTCAGAAAGTTACAAGCCTTATTTCAAAAAGAGGATATAACATTGAAAGTATTACTGTAGGAGAATGTGAATATCCTGAACTTGCAAGAATGGTTTTTGTTGTAAAAGGTGATGAAAAGGTTTTAGAACAAGTAACTAAACAATTAAACAAACTTGTTGAAGTTGTTAAAATTAAAGATTTAGATCCAAATAATTCTGTAAAAAGAGAATTGTCTTTAATTAAAGTTAACGGAAAATGAAACTATTCGTTCTGAAGTAATGCAGTATGTAAATATTTTTAGAGGAAAAATACTTGATGTAAGTGATAGTTCAGTTACTGTTGAGATGACTGGTGATTCAAATAAAATTAATTCTTTTATTTCACTTGTTGAAACATTTGGTATTATAAAAATAGTTCGTACTGGTCCAACAGCTGTCGAAAGAGGATAATTTATCCTTTTTCTTATTTTTTATTAACTTTTTTTATTTATTTTACATTATACTCTAAACTATTTTTTATTATTATTTTATTGAAAAAGAGTTTTTTTAGTTTTTATTATTAATTTTTAAAAAAGAAAAAAGAAAAAAAGAATAGCTATTTAATAGCTATTTATATTTTAATTTAGAATTTAAATTAACTTTTTATATTTTAATTTTAAATTAGTTTTTTAGAATTTATTTTTTTAGTTGTTTTATGGAATTAGCTTTCAGCTACTTCTTCATTTTTTTCTTCGATTTCACCAAATCTATTTATAATATCTTTAGTGTAACGTTTAATGAAGAGTTTAGCCCAACCATAACCGAACATTCCTCCAACGAAACAACCGAGAAGAACTCCAGCATAAATTCCAACTACTCCAAATCCTAATACAATACCAAAGGTGTATGCAAAAATACCTTCTAAAATTAAGGATCTAAGTAAAGTAATAATTAAGGAGTTTATACCTTTTCCTACACCTTGGAATACCATACTTGACATAATACCGAATGGAATAGCTAAAACAAATAAACTTAAAATACTAATCGCAGTTGCAAGGTCTCCTGCCATTGATGCACTTGCTGCGGTGTAACTAAATGCATATGCAATTTGGTTAGAGAATATAAACATTATTGCACCAAGTCCAATAGAAACAAGGAATCCTAATTTAATAGAATAGCTGTGTCCTAATTTAAGGTTTTTATAGTTGTGTGCACCATATGCTACACCTGCTACAGTAATTACTGCAGTTGCAATACCAATAAGTGGAATCATAGCTATTTGCACAATTCTCATAGATGCAGTATAAACAGCTACAGCAGTAGTTCCAGAACACATTACAAGCATTGCATTAATTAAAATTGCAAGTGCTGACATAATTACATTTTCTAAAGTTGATGGAATAGCTACTTGGAAAGTGTCAATTATGATTTTTTTATCCCATTTAAAGTATTGTTTAAAGTCATAGTCTAAGTATAAATCACGTTTACCCCAAATCCAGTATCCCATTACTACACAGCTCATAGTTGCAGAAATGATAGTTGCCCATGCTGCTCCTGCAATTCCAAAATTAAGGATATAAATGAATATTGGGTCTAAAATAATATTTAATATAGCAGTTACTGCAATTGCATAGGTTGCTCTTTTCATATCTCCTTCAGAACGGAAAATAGCTGAAGCTACTCCTGAAAATACGAAAATAATTAATCCTCCAAAGATAATAACTCCATATTCCATTGCATAAGGAATGGTATTTCCTGCACCCATTACTACAAGAATTGGTTTGAGTACTAAAAGCATAATTACGGTAAATATTACAGAAACAATAATTGAAAGAACAATTGCATGTAATCCAGAGTTATTTGCTTGTGGATAGTTATCTGCACCAATATATCTTGCAATTAAAGAGTTAGCTCCTGCACCAAGTCCATTTCCAAGACCTACAAGAACCATAAATAATGGAGTAATAAATCCAATAGCTGCAAGAGCATCTGCTCCGAGCCCTGCAACCCAAACACTATCTGCTAAGTTGTATAATACAATTAAAAGCATGGAAACCATCATTGGAATACTAAGCTTTCTAATAGCTTTTTTAGGGTCTCCAGTAATTAATTCAATATTTTTATTTTTCTTATGTGGTGCCATATTTTCTCCTTCGTGGCTTTTTAATTATTTAATCAGTTTAAATTTAGTTTAAGAAATTTACTTAATAAAGTTATTAATTATTCTAATTTATTAAATTTATTTACTAATAGCTATTGATTTTAAAGCTACTTTCTTTAAAACTTCATGTAAAATTTCTTTTTCAATATCTATATCTTGATAGATTTCATCTTCCCATTCTTCGAAAATTCTTATAATTTCTTCAACTACTTCTTCTCCTTTTTGAGTTAAAGAGACAATATTTCTTCTTCTATTGTCTTTATCAATTTCTCTTGAAATGAAACCATCTTCTTCAAGTTTCTTAAGAGTTCTTGATATTACACCTTTATCTATATTATAATTTGAACCAATATCGTTTTGACTTAAATTTTTTCCTTTATAGATTTCAAATAACATTGTAACTTGATAACTTTTTAAATTAAAGTCTTTAAGGTGTTTTTTTAAATAAAGAAAATGTAATCTTGAAATTATTAAAACTAATTTTCCAAGAGGGATTTCTGAAGCATCTGTTTCTTCAATTTTTTTAATATGTTCCATATTATCCCCTTTAATATGGTTAATTTTTTAATAAATATGTTATTAATTTGGTATTTTTAACAATATTTAGTTAATAATCACATTACTATTAACTATTATACATATGATAAGCTTAATATATAAATGTTGTTATTACAACTATTGTATTTGCAACAATTATTTGTTTAACTATTTCAATAATTTAGTAGTAATTTTCTAATATTTTTTTAAAATATACTTAATATGTCTATGATTTTTTTTAAATAGTAAAATGTTTTAATAATTTAAGATATAATATATTCATTAAAATATTAACTCTAAATTGACCTCTATAATATTTCTATTAAATTTTGGGTGATACTATGTTAGAAGAAATATTAGAAGCAAATAAAGAGTTTGTAGATAACTTTGAACCTGTTTCTCTTGGACATTTACCAGAGAAAAAAGTAGCTATTTTAACTTGTATGGATTGTAGATTAACTGGATTTTTACCAAATGCTTTAGGAATCGGTAGAGGAGATGCAAAAATCATCAGAAATGCTGGTAATACTATTGTTGGTGAAGATGCAATTAGATCCATTGCAGCAGCTATTTACTCACTTGGTTGTGAGGAAGTTTTAGTTGTTGGACATACTGAATGTGGTATGGCTCATGCAAATCCAGATGCAGTCAAAGCTAAAATGATTGAAATGGGTATTGATGAAGTTGATATCGATGCAGTTGGAGATTTAGCTACTTGGATTGGAGCAATCCCTGGTGAAGAGAAAAATGTTTTAGAAACAGTCAAAACCATTAAAAACCATCCTTTAATAAGTGCTGAAATTCCTATTCATGGTCTTTTAATGGATATTACTACTGGTGAAGTAGAAGTTTTAATCGATGGTAGAGAGTAGTTTAATTTTATCTTATACTTGTTTTTTTATTTTTTTTATTTTTTACCTTTCTTTTTTCTTTTTTTTCTTTTTTTTAAAATTTTTATTTATTTTTTTAAGGTTTTTATCTTTTTTATAGTATTTTATTTAATTTAAGAATATACTTTTCTTAAAATTATTTAATAAATTTTATTAAATATTTAGTAAATAATAAAAAATAATCATGCTAATTGGGGAGTTTTATGCATAATTCTATTTTTAATCAAATCAAATGAAGAAATATATTAATAGATATTCTAATGAATTACAAATTACTCCAGAAATTAATAAAGCTATTAATGAGTGGGTAAGTAAATTAGATAAAAATGAGTTAGAAAGTGAAAAAAATAATTATATTAACTTTTTTGATATAATTTTAAGAGATATATTAGGATATTCTCGACATGATATATTGTATGAAGAAAATATTGGTCGAGAAGGGAGACCTGTTGAATTTGTACTTACAAAAGAAGATAAAGAATTAGTTGTTGTAGAATTGAAAGGAACTAAAACAAAAGATTTAGATAAAAGACATGGAATTCAATCTCCAATGGAGCAAGCAACTAATTATGCAAGTATTAAAGAAGATACAAAATGGGCTATTGTATCTAATTTTGATGAATTTAGATTATTTAATCCAAGTTACAGAGAAAAATATATCTCCTTTAATTTTAAAGAACTAATTGATGAAAATATATTAAAAGAATTCTTATTATGCTTTTCTAAATTATCCTTAATAGATAAAGAAATTCCTCAAAAACTTTTAGAAGAAACAAAACTAATTGAAGAAGATATTGAAGATGAGTTTTACAAATTATTTAGTGAAACAAGATTAATGCTTATAAAAGAATTAGAACAAGATGAAAATAATGGTAGAGAAGAATCTATTAGATTATCTCAATTAATCCTTAATAGATATATTTTTTGCTGTTTTGCAGAAGATATTGATTTAATTCCACCTGAAACAACAACTGATGTATTAGAAACTCCTTTAAAACATGGTAATCTTTCTAAATCTAAATCTAGAATGTGGGGAAGATTAAATGAACTTTTTGAATTTATTGATGAAGGTAATGAAATAAGAGGAATTAGTGCATTTAATGGTGGTTTATTTAAAGAAGATCTTAGTCATTTAAAAATTAGAGACTTTGTTGAAGATTTAAGTTTCTTTGAGGATTGTTATAAAAAATGGAGTTTTGAAGATAAATATGAAGAAATTAAAGAGATTATTCAAAACTATAAAAATGTACTTAATCCTATTTATAAAAACTTGTTAGTAATGTCTGCTTTTGATTTCTCATCAGAATTAGATGTTAATATTTTAGGCCATATATTTGAAAATAGTATTGGGGATATTGAAGAACTTAAAGACCAATCTAAGACTAGAAGAAAAAAAGATGGTGTATTTTATACTCCTGATTATATTACTGATTATATTTGTAGAAATACAATTATTCCTTATCTTAGTAAATCTGGTGAATCCACTACTGTTAATGATTTAATTTCTGAATATAATTTAGGCCCTTCAGAATTATTAAAATTAGATAAAAAACTTAAAGAAATTAAAATTATTGACCCTGCATGTGGTAGTGGAGCCTTTCTAAATAAAGCAGCTGATTTACTTCTTGAGATACATGAAAAATTATCAGACATGATTTATGCTAATAGAAAAGATAATTTAGATTATCTTTGGGATAGTATTGATGTTAGAAGAGAGATTTTGATAAATAATATTTATGGTGTAGATATTAATAATGAATCTGTAGATATAACTAAATTGGCAATGTTTTTGAAAGTAGCTAAAAAAGGATTAAAATTACCTAATTTAGATAAAAACATTAAATGTGGAAATTCTTTAATTGATAATTCAGATATTGCTGGAGATAAAGCTTTCAACTGGGAAGAAGAATTTAAAGAAGTGTTTGGTGAAGGTGGATTTGATGTTGTTATAGGTAATCCTCCTTATGTTAGGCAAGAATTAATAAATTCTAATGAAAAAACTTTCTTGAAAGAGAATTATGAATCCTGCACTGATTCAACTAATTTATTTGTAGGGTTTTTTGAAAAAAGTCTTAAAGTTCTTAAAAATAGTGGTTTATTTTCAGTAATATGTTCTAATAAATTTGCTACTGTTGATTATGGAAAAAATTTAAGGGAATATTTATTAAATTATGATATTATCCAGTATTGTGATTTAACCGGTGAAGATGTTTTTGATGATGCTGAAGTAGATCCTTGTATTATTATTGTTAAAAAAGATAAGTCTAAAGATAATAATATTTTAGTTGATTCTTCTTATAATTTACCTCAAACCCTTTTAAGTGCTGATTTTTGGTTTTTCTCAGTAGCAAAAGAAGTTTCTCTTAAACAAAAATTATTGGAATCAGGAACTCCTTTAAATGATTTAAAGGATATTGAAATAAATAACGGAATTAAGACAGGTTATAATAAAGCGTTTTATATTGATAATGAAACAAAAGATGTATTGATAAATAAAGATATAAACAATGCTAAAATTATAAAACCCTTGTTAGTTGGAAAAGATATAAAACCTTACGGTATTGATTTTAGAGAGGAATATTTAATATTTGCTCGTCAGGGTATTAAAATTACAGATTATCCTTTTGTTGAAGAATATTTATCTCAGTTTAAAGAAGATTTAACTCCTAAATCAAGTAGCAATAGTGAAAGAGGTAGAAAACCAGGAGATTATGAATGGTATGAAATACAAGATAAAACTGATTTTTATGAAAATTTTGAAAAACCTAAATTAATTTGGGCGGAGATGAATAAGGAAATTAGTTTTTGTTATGATGATGAAGGGTATTATGTTAATAATAAATGTTTTATAATAACTTCTAATGAAGTTGATTTGAAATTTTTAAATGGTTTATTTTTATCTAAATTATTCCATTTTATATTTAAATCTGTTACCTCTTCTTTAGGAGAAAATTCTTATGAATTAAGAAAGTCTTATGTTAAAAAGGTCCCTATAATTTTATCAAGTACTACTGAGTCTTTAATTTCTTCAAAAGTTGATACAATTCTAAACTATAATAAACAAATAATAGTTGAAAAAGTTAAGTTTATTAAATGGTTGAAAAGAACTTTTGATATTGAAAATCTTTCTAAAAAATTGACAAATTGTTATTCTTTATCTTTTGAAGATTTCTTAAATGAAATTAAAAAAGAAAATGTGAATATAAAATCAAGAAAAATACAAGAGTTATTAGAATATGAGTTTAATAATAGTTTGGAGATTATTAAATCATTACAATTACAAATTGGGG
>JAKSUD010000179.1 GCA_024409185.1 archaeon | reverse complement strand
AAAGTTTAAGACATGTTTGTAAAATATAGAAAATAAAGATAAAAAAATAATAAAATAAAAAAGTAAAACTAAAAAAAGTAAAGAAGTAAGATTTAATATCTTACTATAAAATTAAATTGTTTTTAGCAATTTTAAGAATGCCATAATCCATGGAGATTACAGTATTCAATAGCTTTTACATCATCGAGTTCTGCATCAACATCGAAGATAGCTTTAGGTTCATCACCTGCATTTAAATTAGCACGGTAAATTTGATCACCTACAATTAACTCAACAAATACAATATGGTGTTCTTCTTCCATAGGGTGTGCTACTTCTCCCATAGTTACTACAATTTTTCCATTTTCTTTAGTAATTACAGGAATATGTTTAATTCCACCTTCTTCTTTTTGAGTTGGTTCTAATAATTCCATAGCTTGACCACAACAGGTTAATTCACCTGCACCATTACTTAATACTTCAACAATGTTTCCACAGATATTACATTTGTATATTTGATTAATTTCAGTCATATTTTGACCTCCTATTTATTATTTTTTTTATTTTTAATTATATGGGGGATAATTTATAATTTGTTCGTACTTATATTTATAATTTTATACTTATCAAACTATGTTGGGTTGTATTTTATAATTTTTTATGGTCAAAGTCTCCTTTAAAATAATTATTTTTAAATAAAATAATTTATTAATATATAAATGAGGATAGAATATTTTAAAATAATTCTATAGATTAAAAATTTATTTAAATAAAATTTAAACCAATTAATTTAATTATACATGATTTGATTAAATTTTGGGAAATTAAACTATGGTGTGGAATATGAGTTTAATTATTGCTTATATTGGTAAAAAAGGATGTGTTATGGCCAGTGATAAACGTAAAATAGCATATTTTGGTCATAAAGAAAAAAGAGAAGAGTTAGAACAAGAACTTTACTCTGGATCAATAACTAACGATGAAGAGTTATATGCTCGTGCTGAAGAACTTGATATAACTTTAAAAATTACAGATGATGCATGTAAAATTAAAGATGTAGAAAATGTTGTTGTAGGGGAAGTAAGTACTAAAGGAACTACAGAAACTAAAAGAAAAAGACTCTATGGTACTACAAATGGATTTCAGATTATTGAACTTTCTGGATCTGAAATTACAAGTGTAAATAGAGGAGATGCATCTATTATCTTATTTGGTAATAAAATTACTAAATCTTTAGCTAATGAATTATTAAGTAAAAAATGGAAAGCAAGCTTTAGTTTAAAATATATGGGTGAGCTTTTTGGAGAAATTATTGAAGAAGTAGCTTCTAAGACTCCTTCTTTAGGTAAAACTTATGATGTTATGATTAAACAAGCAGATTTATCTAAAGAAGAATCTCAAAAATATCTTGATGAAATTGTAGATAGGGATGTAAAATTATTAGAGAAATTTAGAACTAAACTTCAAGAAGACTTATTTAAACAAAATGAAATTATTAAATTAGCTTCTACTATAATTGATGAAGGAAAAATTGGTAACGTAGAAGTTATTGATGATAATATTATTCAAGTTAAATTAAACTCTGATGTAAGAGCTTTTGATACTAACTGGAAATTACTTGCTAAACCTAATGAAATGGTCATGATGTTTGCTGATAATGATAAAGTTTCAATTGGTGATGAAATTGTTATTGAAAATGAAACTTTATGTGTTAAAGGTAAAGAAGTAGGTTTATCTTGTAATATCATATTATGTCATTTAAAATAGATTTATTTTAATGATATTAGTTTAATATAAAATAGATTTATTTTAGGGGAGTAATATGAGACTAACATTTTTAGGGACTGGTGGAGGTAGATTTGCTTCTATTAGTCAAAAAAGAATGACTGGGGGGTTTAAAATTGATGATTTTAATGGGAAAAATTATCATGTTGACCCAGGACCAGGAGCTCTTGTTCGTAGTTATCAATTTGGTGTAAATCCTTATAATTTAGATGGAGTTTTCATTTCACATTCTCATACAGACCATTATAATGATGCTGAAATTCTTATTGAAGCTATGACAAGAGGTATGACTAAAAATCATGGAATTATTATGGGAAGTCAAAGTGTTTTTGAAGGATATAAAAATTGGGGTCCTGCTATTTCAAAATATCATAAAGCTAATTCTAAAAATCTTATTTTAGGACATAATAAAATCAAACATTTTCCATTTTTATCAATAAAAGGTACAAAAACTATGCATGGTGATCCGACTTGTGTAGGTTTTCAAATGGAAAATAAGAATGGTTTTAAGATTTCTTATACTTCAGATACTAAATATTTTGATACATTATCAAGATACCATAAAGATGCAGATATTTTAATTGCAAGTGTACTTAGACCTGGAACTAAATCTATTAATGGTCATATGTGTACAAATAATTTTGCTAATTTAATTAAAGAAGTTAATCCAAAATTAGCAATTATGACTCACTTTGGATTTAAAATGATTTCTGCAAATCCTATTGAAGAAGCTAAAAAAATTTATAGAAAAACTGGTGTTAAAACTTTAGCTGCTTTCGATGGAATGAGACTTAATATTGATGAGAAACGTCCTGAAAAATCAGAAATGATTAAACTTAAAGATAAATTTTTATCTTATTCAAAAGATGATGACGATTCTAAATCAAAAAATTATGGTAAAAAGAAGTATAATTCTAATAAGAATTATAATAAAAATAATAAAATCAATCAAAAGAATTATTAGATAAAAAGTAAATATTTATTCTCTTTTTATCTTATTTTTTATTTTTAAACTTATTTTTTAAGATTAGTAGGATGAATAAATCCTGAACGAATCATATGATCTGCTAAAACAATTGCAGTTGCAGATTCACTAACAGCAGTTATTCTTGGACAAA
>JAKSUD010000178.1 GCA_024409185.1 archaeon | reverse complement strand
TTATCTGTTGAATATGTTTCTAATTTGATTAATATTGGACTAATTAGTTTAGGTATTTTATGTATTTCAATTTTCCTCAATGGTTTATTAAATAATTCTGGAGCGAATAATAAATCAATATTTAACCTCAATTTTGATATTTTAATGCTTTATTGGTTTTTGATTTATTTAGTTTTCTTTTCTGCAATTCTTCCAAGACTTGAAAGTATGCAATTCCTCTTTTATTACCTTTAGCATTTTTCATTGCTTTAGGATTTAAAGGAGTTTTAGAAACCTCTTTAATTTCTAATTTAAGTAATAATAAATTTAAATTAGATTTTAGTAAAATTATACCTTTAATTTTCATCATTCTTTTAGTTTTTAGTGCAATTACTGTTGCTGATAAGAATCATAATAATTATCAAACTGAAGTTATTGAAGATTTATGTCATTATTTAGAAGAATATGATTCTGATTTTAATTCAAAAAAATATGGTCTTTCTATGGTGGTGCAAGTAGTTTTTATTTAAAATATGATATACATAATGTTCCTTTTTCAATTGAATCTGGAGGCCTAAATCAAGATCAAATAATAAGTCTAGGTAATAAAATGTATAATAAAGATGTAGATTATTTTATTTCAATTGTAAATAATTATAATATACCTCATTATAAAATTCTTAAAAAAATAGGAAAGGGAGCTATTTATATTAGAGAAAATTAAATTAAGATTATTTTTTATATTCTCTAAATAATCATACTTAATTGTATTCTATGTCTTTCAATATCTACATCTAAGACTTTCACTTCAACTATATCTCCTACAGATACAATATCAAGAGGATGTTTTACGAACTTATTTTCTACAAGTTGAGATATATGCACAAGTCCATCTTGATGTACTCCAATATCTACAAATGCTCCAAAATCAACCACATTTCTAACTGTTCCACTTAAAATCATTCCTTCTTCAAGGTCTTCCATATTAAGAACATCCTTCCTAAGAATTGGTTGTGGCATCTCATCTCTTGGGTCACGGCCAGGTTTCTTAAGTTCTCCTACAATATCCCTAAGAGTTATCTCACCAATATCTAAATCATTAGCTAATCTTTCATACTCTAAATCACTTAAATCTAAATCACTTTCTTTTATTCCTTTATTAGCTAAGTCCTCAAGTGAATAACCTAAAAATTTAAGTAATTTTTCAGTTGTTTTATATGATTCAGGGTGTACTGTTGTATTATCAAGAGGATTTTTACCTTTAACTTTCATAAATCCAGCACATTGTTCATATGCTTTAGGACCAAGTTTATTTACTTTTAATAATTCTTTACGTGATGTGAATTTACCATTTTCTTCACGGTAAGCAAGAATATTCTTAGCTACTGACTTACTAATTCCAGAGACATGTTCCATTAATGATACAGATGCTGTGTTAAGGTCTACTCCAACATTATTTACAGATTTTTCAACAACACTATCAAGGGATTCTCCAAGTTTTTTCTGATTCATATCATGTTGATATTGTCCTACTCCAATTGATTTAGGGTCTATTTTTACAAGTTCAGCAAGTGGATCTTGTAATCTTCTTGCAATTGAAATAGCACTTCTTTCTCCTACATTATAATTAGGGAATTCTTCAGAAGCTAATTTACTTGCAGAATATACACTTGCACCTGCTTCATTTACTATTACATATTGAGTATCAAGGTCTTTTATAATATCTACTACAATTTCTTCAGATTCTCTAGAAGCAGTTCCATTTCCAATAGCTATTAAATCAATATTATATTTTTGGATTAAATCTTTAACAACAGAACGAGTTTCAGCTACTTTATTTTGAGGTTCTGTTGGGAAAACAAGTGCTGTATCTAATACTTTTCCTGTTCCATCTACAACAGCTAATTTACATCCTGTTCTAAATGCAGGGTCCCATCCAAGAACAACTTTATCTTCAATTGGTGCTTGCATAAGTAATTGTTCAAGGTTTTTAGAGAAAACTTTTATGGATTTATCCTCTGCTTCTTCTGTAAGTTGGCCTCTAAGTTCTCTTTCAATAGCTGGGCTAATTAAACGTTTGTATGCATCATTTATTGTATCTATAAGAATTTCTTTTGTATATTTATTGTAAATTGGTTTTGTTGGTTTTCCTTTATTAATAAGAACATGTCTTTTTAAATATTTTAAAATATCATCTTCAGGTGCATTTATTTTTACTTTTAGAACTTTTTCTCCTTCTCCACGATTTATAGCAAGAACTCTATGGCTTGCTATTTTAGATATATCTTCACTATAATCAGCATACATATCATAAACAGATGTTTCATCTTTTTCTTTAGCAACTGATACTATTTTACCATCATCGTAGCTTACTTCACGAATAAGTAATCTAAATTTTGCATTATCTGAAATTATCTCAGCTATTATATCTTTTGCACCATCAATAGCTTCTTCTACACTATTTACAGACTTCTCCTTATCCTCTTTATTAATATGAACAAATTCTTTAGCTATTTCTTCTACAGGAACTTCAACTTCTTGTTCTAAAATGATTTCTGCTAATTTTTCAAGTCCTTTTTCTTTAGCTATTGTTGCTCTTGTTCTTCTTTTTTGCTTATAAGGACGGTATAAATCATCTACTTCAACAAGGGTTTTAGCGTTTAGAATATCTTTTTTAAGTTCTTCTGTTAATTTTCCTTGTTCTTCAATACTTTTAAGAACTGTTTCTTTTTTATCTTCAAGATTTCTTAAATATTTAAGTCTTGTATCAAATTTACGAAGTATTTCATCATCTAAAGATCCTGTAAGTTCTTTTCTATATCTTGCAATGAATGGTATTGTATTTCCTTCATCAATTAATTTTATAACATTTCTAACTTGTTTGGTTGTAATATTGAGTTCTTTAGATAGGGTTTC
>JAKSUD010000177.1 GCA_024409185.1 archaeon | reverse complement strand
TATTTTTTTAAAATTTATACTTAAATATATTAATATGTTATAATATATTAAATAATGTTATATAATAGATAAATTTTTCTTAATATAATATTATAAACTTTTAGTGTGAACTAATATGAGAGCTGCTGTAATCGGACTTGGGGTTGAAGGTAAAAAAGCTTTAAAATCACTACTTAAACATGGTTGGACTGTTTATGCGAGTGATTCAAATATAAAACTTAATTTAGCTGACTTACCAATACCTTTAGCAGGTGTAAGATTAGATTCTAAAAGTGAAAGAATGAGCATAGTAACTGATAAAATATCTCTTGATTTAGGTTATAATGACATAAATGAAGTTAATCTTTGTGATGGAATTGTCATTAGTCCAAGTATGTGGAAAAGTGATATTGCTAAGATTTATAAAGAATCTGGAAGATTACTTTGTGATGTAATTAATAAACATAAAGATATTTACACTATTGGTGTTACAGGAACTAATGGTAAGACCACTTCTGTTTCTATGATTAAAGAAATTTTAGAAAATGCAGGTAAAAATGTACTTGTAGGTGGAAATGGTGGTGGAGGTTTTAATGGTTATTATGATCTTATTTTAGAAGCTAATGAAAAAGCAGAAGAAATTGATGTTATTCTTGTTGAAGTCTGTGATATGACTGTAGAATTTTGTAGTTATTTTTTTGATTTTGATTTAATAGCATTAACTAATATGGGTAATGACCATATGAATGTTCATGGTTCTATTGAAAACTATAAAAATTCCCTTAAAAATTTCTTTAAAGGTAAAAAAATTGTTATAGATAAAAATCAATTATTTAATGAGGAATTTAAAAAAGTAGCTAATTCAACAACTGAATATGAAGCAAGTCCATTTGATTTAAATCTTTTTGGTAAATTTAATAAACTTAATGCAGGTCTTGCATGGGAAGTAGCTAGGGAATATAATTTAGATATTCTGAATTCAAATTCAAAAATTAAATTATTGAATAAATCTAATAAAATAGAACCAATTAATGAAAAAATTATTAAAAATACTTTAGAAAATTTTCTTCCAGTACTTGGAAGATTAGAAGTTCTTAAGTTAAATGATACTAAAATTTATATTGGTAAATCTGATAATTATGATGCTGTAAAATCTATTTTAGATGAAGAGAAATTTTATGCATGTTTCATTGGGACTCCTAGACTAAATGAAGACCATAGATTAGATATTCTTAATGAGGTTGTTAAAGCTAATCCTGAATATATTATAATATTCCCAGGTCTAGAAGATAATTTTGACCATAGTATTTTAAGATTAAAATCATTAGATTATAAAGGAAAAATTGAAATAGCTAATAATCTTGATGAAATTATCAAATTTGTAGCAGAATTTTCTCATGAACCTGCAATTTTAATTGGTGGTAATGGTCAAGACGTTATTATTGAAATTCAAGAAAGATTAAGAAAAATTTGTGCATCATGTAATTAAATAATATTTATCTAAATTAAAATATCTTAAAAATATCCTATTTTTACAATATTATATTTTATAAAATGTATAAACTTAATTAAAATTAAATAAAGGGAGTATATAAGTGGATCCAAGATTGAAAAGAAGAAAATCTTTAAAAGTTTTAATTGCTTTAATTGCAATTTTACTTGTACTTGCACCATTTTCTTTAGCACATACAGTTTCAAAAATGGATATTAAAGAAATTTCCAAAAATCCTAATGGGGCTACTGTTTTTGCTGGAGATGAACTTATTGATAATACAAAAGTAAATAAATATCCTATAGCAATTAATATTAATTATTTAGTCTCACAGTTCTTAACTGGAGATATTATAGGTGGAATTTATTCTATAGTTACTGGTACTGTTCCTGTTCCTGCATCAGAATTAGTTCAAGGAAATGTAACTAATGATGGATTAGTTAGTAACTTTGAAGGTCCTGGTTTTATTAAATTTAAGAATAATAAAATTATTGTTAATTCACCAAATAGTACAGTTTGGGGTTATAATGAGCCTTATACTAGAGCTGTAAAAACTGCAGATGGTATTGATATTGTTAATATTAAAACTAATCAAACTGTAAATCATATTTCAGGAGATGATATTAATAATGATACTATTAGTAAAGATTACTTAGTATCTGGTGAGACTCTTAAAACTTGGTATGACCAAGCAGATCAAGGTGATGAATATAACTTAGAATTTTGTTTATCTAGTTTTAGTGATGGTAGGTCTTATGTATCTCCTGATTTACTTAAAGAACATTTCCCAGAAGCTCATAATTATTCTCTTCAATATCCTGGAGCTACTCCTGTAATAATTTATAAAGATCCATCCTTTAAAGAACATGTTGTTAGTAGTTCTTATACTTATTTAGGAGACCACTCTGAGTATGGAAGTGGTGCAAATGCTAACAGAGAAATTAATGCAAGACAATTCTGTGCTGGATGGAATGGTACAGTTATCCCACCTAATTCTAGTTCTACTGGTAAAGAAGGAATTAGTTTTACTTCTATTAAAGACAGTGAAGCAAGTGGTGGTTGGGCAAGCCATGGTGTATGTCCTCCTGCTAGAACATTAAGAAATGCAATTATGGAATTAGGTATGCCTTTACCTACAGGTATGACTACTGGTGAAAATGCAGTATTATATGGATTCAATCCAACTACTGGAATTGTAGTTACAAACACATTAGATTATCCTGTTCAAGTCATTATGTGGACTGAAGGTTCTGGAACAGGTATGGCTTGTTACTGTAAAATTATAGAATACAAACCAGGAAATTCTAGTTCTAATTCTACATCTACTACTAATACTACAGAATAATAAATTTAATTGGGTTACGATGAAGGTTTCAGCTATTATTACAGCAGCAGGAAAAAACTCAAGAATGAGAAAAGATCAAG
>JAKSUD010000176.1 GCA_024409185.1 archaeon | reverse complement strand
CTGTTAAAAGAGCAAGAAAATTAGCTCATGCATTACATTTACCTATTGCTATTTTAGATAAAAGAAGACCAAAACCAAACCAAGCAGAAATTCTTTCTGTTTTAGGTGATGTTCAAGATAAAAACTGTATCATCATGGACGACATGATTGACACAGGTGGCACTTTATTAGCAGGTTGTGCTGTTTTAAGAAAAAAAGGCGCAAAGAAAATTGTTGCTGGTGCAACTCATGGTCTATTTTCTAATAACGGAGAAGCTAGATTTAATGAAGCCGCAAAGAAGAAATGTTTTGATGCATTATATGTATCAAACTCTATCGATGCAGTCAATGATTTAAAAATAAAAAATCTAAAAATTGTTGATATTTCGCAACTTTTGTCTAAAATAATAAAAGTGTATATTTCTGATGGAAAGCATACAATTTCCGAATTATATGCTGCCACAGGATTAAAAGAAGGAAATTACTAATGATTAAAGTTATTGATTCAAAAAGTGCTCCCGAAGCACTAGGTCCATACTCGCAAGCAATAGATACTGGAACCACATTATATGTGTCTGGTATGCTTGGTATTGTAAGATCTACAGGCAATTTGGCTGGAGATGATATTACAAGCCAAACTGAACAAGTATTTAAAAATATCAATGCTATCTTGTTAGAAGCAGGATACAAAAAAGAAAACATTACTAAATGTACTGTTTACTTATCACACTTAAATGATTTTGCTGAATGTAATAAAGTTTATGCAAATTATTTTGGGCATCACAAACCAGCAAGAGCCTGTGTAGAAGTCTCTGGCATGGTTAAAAATGCTAAAGTTGAAATTGATGTAATTGCTGTTAAGTAATAGGATCTATTAAAAAAATAACATATATATCTTTTGATATATATGTTTTTTAAATATTTTGTACCATTTTCATTCTTTTAAGGTTAGTTATATATAGGAGTAATATAATTTATATGAGCACTATGTATAAAATAGAAAATGCTAAAAACAACAAGAAACCAATAGGTGATACACTCACTGTTTCTAGGGTTAAAAAAACTGATGGCAAAGGTCCAACTTTACGTGAAATTATGTTAGATGTGCAAAAAGACATAAAAGATTTACAAACGTGAAAAAAGACTGTCGACACCCTATTTAAATCTCATGGATGGATAAAATAGAAAATGCTAAAATAACAAGAAACTAATATGTGATATACTCACTGTTTCTATAGCAAAAAAAGAACATATATATCATAGATATATATGTTTTTTAAATTTTTTGTACTATTTTCATTTTTTTCGGACTAGTACTAAATATGAGAGAGTTTAGTATTAGAAGAAAATTAGTTTTAGGTTCACTAGCGTTAGTGCCTACCGTTTTGCTATTAGCTTTAACTTCATGTGGACAAGAAAAAACCACAGAGGTTGATGAAGTTAGAATCTTAACCGAAATTAAAGATTTAGAAGTTAATTATGGTCAAGAAGTCAAATCTGAACCTATCAAAGTAAAATGTTTTGATAAAAATGATGATGAAATATTAGATGCAAAAACATTTTTATCTATTACTGATGCATCTAATAACAAAATACCATCATGAATATCAATTAATAATGAAAATCAAATCTGTGTGAGTGCAAGTGCACAACCCGGGAATTGATTATTTCATTTAGAAGCTTGCGATGAAAAACAAACAAGAAGATCTGAACTTAAATCGTTTAGATTAAAAGTAATTAATCCTGTTTTAGTACCAGATCAACTAAAAGTTGATTGTCCCAATAAAGTTTATGTGTTAGCTCCTAAAGTAACACATCTAAGTATTGGTTTAATTGCTTACAAAGATGGCCAAATTAGTTATGATTGTGATAAATCTTGTAAATGAGAAATTACAAGCATTGATATACTTGAACAAAAACAACAAATTCCAGAGATAAAATTACAAGATTTATCTTCATCCGGAGCTTTATATGTATTTGCGACAAATAGATACAATTTCATTGGAAAATACCAAGTAAATTTAAAGGTTACTTCAACCATAAATCCAAATATTTTTGCAAGCAAATCTATTGAATTTATTGTTAGAGATGGATATGAATTTATAGATGAAGAAAATGAGTATGTTTACACTAGAAAAGATGATTGAGATCATTGGGTTTTGCAATCTGTTCCTAGTGGAACAAATACTATAAATTATGTGCAAGATAATATTTATGACTTGCCTGTTACAGAAGTAGCCGACAATTTATTTCCTGCTACAAAATCAACACCAACTTTAGTTATTTTAACTTTACCTAAAAGCATTAAAAAAATTGGTCAAAATGCATTTAAGGACCAAACAAAGTTAATCACGATATCTATTCCTGGTGTAACACATGTTTGTAAGAGTGCATTTGAAAATTGCACAGGCTTAAGATTTTCTGGCTCAGATAAACAACCAAAACTCGAAATTGTAGAAGATAGAGCATTTTATGATGCTAGATATATTTCATTTGAAGTTAGTCAAAACTTTAAAGAAATTGGCAAAGAAGCCTTTTACAACATCTATTCAGAAAGCATTACAGTTGAAGGAGACTGCCAATTTATTGATGCTGATGCTTTTAAAGACTGCAAAAGATTAAAAGAAATCATCTTTTATGATAAAACACCAGCTACGTTAGGAGGTGATATATTTTCAAATCATATTACAGATTTTAGAATAAAAGTACTATTGGATTTTAAAGATTTATATGTTAGTGAATGGCCTTTATATTCAACAATAATCGTTGGAATTACTGGCAATGTTTAATTTTGTTATATTCATTATACCCTTAAAGGTATCCTCATTTTTTATATAGTAAAAGTTGCTTTGCAACTTTTACTTTTTCTTATTTTTATGATAAATATATATTTATTTAAAAAATATGTGAAAAAAAGTAGATTGTATATATAAT
>JAKSUD010000175.1 GCA_024409185.1 archaeon | reverse complement strand
AATTATAACTCTATAATACTTACATCAAGCTTTGCATTTTCATCAATATCAAGTAAAATTGCATGATTATCTTCAAGCATTCCTGGATTTGCTACAATTGTCCTACCAACTTGATCAATTGATCTTGCTTCATGTACATGACCACAGATGTTTATAGTAGGTTGGAACTCATGAATAGATTTTTTAATACCTTGACTACCTACATGAGTACCATTTTCAATAGTATCTGCTTCAGTATTATAAGGAGGTGCATGAGTAAGTAAAATAGTTACTCTTGGTACTTTTTCATCTACAATATATTCATATTCAGCAAAGAGTTCATAAACTTTAGCATAGATATTATCATCACTTGTTTCACCAGGAGTATTAAATGGAGTTGGGTTAGAACCACCATATCCAAGAATAATAGTATTTTCATAACCTATTAATTGATTATGTAAACACAATGCACCACTATCTTTAATTGCATTACAAATACCTGCAGGATCACAGTTACCAGGGATAGCAAATACATCCACATCACAATCAAAAAGCTCATTAATAAACTCATCTACAAATTCTAATGGGCCAAAGTTAGTAATATCTCCAGCTAATAAAACTAAAGAAATATCTTCTTTTTTCAAATAATTAATAAGATTTTCACTTTTTTTACCGTGAATATCACTTACAGCTAAAATTTTCATATTAACACCTCATAAATAATTATATTATATACTTAAAATAATAATTATTTAATTAATAATTATAAAATTAAATAATATAGTAATTATATTTATATAAAAATACAATTAAATAGATTAGTACAATATTAAAACAGAAATCAAGAATCTTGTTTTTTTGATTGGAATTTAGATGCATAATTATCCATTTCTAATTTAAAATCGGATTTAAGAGGAATACAAGTTTTTCTACCTTCCCCCACATCTCTAATTATAACTTCCATACCATAAGTTTCTTTTAAATTATCTTCAGTAATCACATCTTCAGGTTTTCCAAAAGCAAGGAATTTTTTATCTTTCATAATAGCTACTTTATTTGCAACTAAAAAAGCATGATCTGGATAATGTGAAGACATAATAATAGCCATACCTAATTCAGATAATTGTTCTAAAATCTGAAGAAGTCTAATTTGATTTCCAAAATCAAGATGATTAGTAGGTTCATCTAAAATAAGAACATCAGGTTCTTGAGCTAAAACTCTTGCTAAAAAAACAAGTTGTCTTTCCCCACCACTTAAATTTGTATATTCCTTATCTCTCATATGATGGATTCCAAGAGTTTTTAAAGCGTCTTCAGCAATTTTTTTATCTCTTAAACGTGGAGAAGATGAAAGACCAATATAAGGAGATCTTCCCATTAACACAACATCAAAAACAGTGAATGGAAATGAAGGAACATGCCCTTGTGGAATATAACCAATTGATTTAGAGATATCTCTAAATGATAACTTCTTAATATTCTTACCATTTAAAATAATTTCTCCACTGTTTATATCATGTAATTTATTTAAAGTTTTAATAAGAGTAGTTTTACCTGTACCATTCGGTCCAAGAACACATAAAACATCTCCTCTCTCAACAGAAAAAGAAATATCTTCAAAAATTAGTGGAGAATCTTTACTATAAGAAAATGAAATATTTTTAACATCAATTAATTTTTCACTCATTAAATCACCATAAACATATCATATCTTTAAATTTAGATTTTTAATAATCTATAAAAATTCAACACCAACCTACCATTGAGAGTAACCTTTTCTAAGCAAATAAAGGAAAATCGGAACACCAATAATTGCAGTTAAAATACCTAATGGAATTTCAATAGAAATAACTGTTCTTGATAATGTATCAATTAATAATAAGAAACTTGCACCAAAACTTAAAGAAGCTGGAACTAAAATTTTATGGTCTGGGCCTACAATCATACGACAAATATGAGGAACAACAAGACCAACCCAACCAATAACACCACTAATAGAAACAGCAGCGGAAGTTACTAAAGTACAAGCTGCAATAACAATTACTCTAATTTTATCTGGATTTAAACCTAAAGATCTTGCTTCTTCATCACCCATAGATAAAATATTCAAATGCCATCTTAACACTATAATAACAACCAAACCAATTATTAATGGAATAGAAATCATAGCTAAATCTTCAAAAGTAATTGAAGATAAGCTACCCATAAGCCAAAATGTAATTTGAGGTAATTTATCATAAGGATCAGCAATAAATTTAGTACCAGAAATAAGTGCACTAAAGAATGCAGAAACAGCAGTACCTGCTAAAACAAGAACCAAAATTCCTCCTGCCCTATAAGCTTTAGAAATAGTATAAGTAATAAATACAGAAATAATTCCAAAAATAAAAGCAAATAATTGAATAAATGCATTACCTAAACTTAATAAAATAGCTAAAGCAGCACCAAAACCTGCACCTTGTGATACACCTAACAAATCAGGTGAAACAAGAGGGTTTCTAAATATTCCTTGAAATGCAGAACCTGCAATAGCAAGTGAAGCACCAACAGCTAAGGCAGCTACAATACGAGGCAATCTTATATTAAATACAATAGAACTAATTGCAGGAGATACAGTTAAAGATGGAAATATTGGACTTAAAACCGTTTTCACAACATCAACTGGTGCAACAGGATACCTACCTAATAAAAATGATGCAAAAAACAAGAATATAGGTAATATAATCAATAGTATCCATATTACAATTTTATCAATATCGAAAGAATCATTCACTTCCATAAAATATCTCCTAAATTACTAATTCTAGAATTACAATTAATTATTATTAACTTAAAGCATATATATCTTACTCAATATGAAAAATATTTCATAAAGTACAATATAAGTTTATCTAATAAAAGAATTAAAAAATAATAAATTAAAAGTTATTTATTAATTAAAA
>JAKSUD010000174.1 GCA_024409185.1 archaeon | reverse complement strand
AATAAAGTTGTTATAAATTAGAAATTAATAACACTAAAAATCAATTATGTTTAAAATAGTTTAAGTTTAATTAAAATTTTTTTAATTTAAAAAATAAGATATTATAGGTGAAAACGTGGAAAAACCACAATTAGTAAATTTTATTGCTAACATTCTTGAAGATTCTGGCTTTAAAGTTTATAAAAATTTTAAAACAACCCAACAAATAGTAGATATCTATGCTATTTTACCAACTTCAATGGGAGATTTTGCTCTTGTTGTAGGTTGTAAAAACTATGATAAAGCATGGTCTGTTGGAATTGATGTTTTAAAAGAGATTGAAATAGCTGGAAAAAACTTAAAAGCCTCTAAAGTTTGTGTAATAACAAGCTCTAAATTTTCTGAACAAGCTTTAGTATATGGTGAAGAAAGACATATAAAACTAGTTGACAGAAAAGGCTTAATCCGTTTAGCAAAAAAATACAACGACAAGAAAAAAGAAGAAGCTAAAGCTGAAAAAGAATCAGATGGCTTTGATGATTATTATGGTATAACTTCTGGCCCATATACTGAATATGGTGACTATGACAATGAATACTATGATGAAAGCATAGATTATAATGATTATGATGAGTTTGATGATAATAGATATCGTGCTCAATATTTAAATAGTAGTTATTATTCTCAAATGACAAGAAGTAGTTTAAATCAAAGAAGAGGTCCAAGACCATCTTTAAACTCAAGAAACATTCATCAACAGCAAAAATTACAACAAAGAGCTAAATATTATAGTAATTTAAATAGACAAAAACCACAAAAAACAAGACAACCACGCGGGTCTTACAATCAAATGCAATATAGAAGACCTCAACAACCAAGTAAACCTCTTGGAGAAACTTTAAAACCAATTCTTAAAAATCCAGTTATAGGAATTGCAGTTGTTGTAATTATTTCATACTTAATTGCATATATCCTTGGAGCAGTAGCTAAAATACCTACTGGATACTTAGGATTAACTGAATTAGTTGTTGCTTTACTTTTATCTTATGGTATTGTATTCTATGCAGATAGAGATACTAGAGATCCATTAATTAAAGGTACTGCAATATTCTTTATTTCACTTATAATCTTAATGATTTTAATCGTTTTAACTTAAGTTTAAAATGATTAAATCATTATAATATCTTATTTCTCTTTTTTCTTTAAATTAAAAAATAGCTATTTATTACTTTTTTACTCTTTTTTACTCTTTTTATTTTTTACTAATTATTTTAAAAAAATAGATAAAAATAGCTAAAAAATAAATTAAACTAAATAAAACTTTAAAAAATAGAACATAAAATAAAATAAAATAAAATAAATAAGTTAAAACTTTAAAAAAATAGAAAATAGAAATGGTTCCGGCGAGATTCGAACTCACGGTCCCCTCGTTGTAAGCGAGGTATCATACCCCTAGACCACGGAACCAATACATTAACATTTATACTATTATTTACATATTATTTAAATCTTTCGTTATACTAGTTTTTTTAATGAAAATATATTTAATATAATAATAACAAATATTATTAGAGATATTAATTTTTATTAGAGATATTATTTTTACTATATATTAATTTAAAAAAATGTTTCTTAACAAATTATATTTATTAACATATTGAAGGTGAAAAAATGGCATTTGATGAAAATATGAAAGTATGGATGGATGGAGAATTTGTTGCATTAAAAGATGCTAAAATTAATGTATTAGCTCACGTTGTTCACTATGGATCATCTGTATTTGAAGGAATTAGATGTTATGAAACTGAAAACGGTCCTGCAGTATTCCGTTTAGAAGAACATATGCAAAGATTAATTGATTCTGCAAAAATTTACAAAATGGATATTCCATACACAAGAGATGAATTAGTTCAAGCAGTTATTGATACTATTAAAGCAAATAATTTAAAAAGTTGTTATATTCGTCCAATCACTTACAGAGGATTTAGTGAATTAGGTGTAAATCCTTTAGGATGTCCTATTGAAACCACTATTGCAGTTTGGGAATGGGGATCTTACATTGGTGAAGAAGAAATGGAAAACGGTGCAAATATTGGTGTTTCCACTTGGAGAAAACCAGCACCAAATACTTTCCCTGCAATGGCTAAAGCTGGAGCAAACTATATGAACTCCCAACTTGCAAACTTAGAAGCAGGAGAACATGGATATGATGAAGCTATTCTTCTTGATTACCAAGGTAATGTAGCAGAAGGTAGTGGAGAAAACATATTCATTGTTGAAGGTGATAAAATAGTAACTCCAAGTTTAGACTCTGTACTTAGAGGAATTACAAGAGATACTATTATAACTATTGCAAAAGATTTAGGTTATGAAGTTAAAGAAGAAATCATTGCAAGAGAAAGATTATATTTAGCTGATGAAGTATTCTTTACTGGAACTGCAGCAGAAGTTACTCCAATTCGTGCAATTGACAACAGACAAATTGGAATTGGTAAAAGAGGCCCTATAACTAAAAAAATCCAAGATGCTTACTTCGAACTTGTAAATGGTAAAGCTGAAAACGACCACGGATGGTTAACTTATATAGACTAAGTCTATAAACTTAAAATAATTAATTCTAATTAATATTTAAAAAAGTATAATCTGAGGATTATATTTTTTATTTCTATTATGGTGAAAAAATGGACATTATACAAGCAATAATTATTGGTTTAGTTCAAGGATTAACTGAATTTTTACCAGTAAGTAGTTCTGCTCATTTAATTTTTATTCAATACTTTTTAGGTGTTGCAGAACCAAGTTTAGCATTTGATGTACTTTTACATCTTGGAACTGTTGTAGCAGTTGTTGGTTACTTCTGGAGAGATATTCTTCAAATGATTATAGCATTCTTCAGTAGTTTAGTTGATCTTTTTAAAGGAAGATTTATATCTGAGATTAAAAA
>JAKSUD010000173.1 GCA_024409185.1 archaeon | reverse complement strand
TATTTAATTTTAAAAATTAGAAAAAAATAAAAAAATTTTATTAAAATAAATTAGGATTTGTCGTCCTAAAACAAACTTATGTAAATAAAATAAAAAAGGTAAATTAAGATTTAATAATATAAAATAAGCCCAAAATACTAAAATAATAAAATAAATTAAAATAATGTTAGGCAGACAAATAATAATTTATCCTCCTAAAAAATTTAATTAAATATACAAAAAATGGCTCTGTCAAAAACTATAGGGATTTGATTTTTTAAAATAAAATAAAAAAAGAAAAATTATAAAAAAAAAAATAAAGTAATTAATTAAATAAGTAAATAAATAATTAAATAATTAATTAAAAGAATACTCTATAAGATTTAGAATCTTCTTTTTCTTTTGCACTTACTTTATAATCTTTTAATTTAGATCCTTTTTTAGATTTATTAGAGTAATAACCTTTAAAGACTTTAGAATTAGAAATGGATTCATTTAATTCTTTATATCCATCATATTCATCACTTACAACAACAACATGAGCTGGAGGATGAATTTTTTTAATTTGCAAAATAGCTAATGCTATATCTTCTTTAACATGAAAAGCAGTATCTACATTAGATTTAGTTCTTAAAGGTGCTTTTAAAATCTTTTCAACAATTTCATCTGCAAATTTAGCATCTACTTTTTTAGGTTTTGTGATTAAATTTAAATTTGCATGTCTTTCAATATCTGCAATTGCATTAAGTAATTTTGAATTATTTTCACCACGTACTAATATTAATGCCATAATATCCCTTAAAATCGTGTTTTTAACTATATAATAAATTTATAGAGAATTGCGACAATAAGTCATCAATTAAATGAAAAAATAAATAAACAGAAATTATAATAACTTAATAAATAAGCCATATTTAGATAAGTACTTAAAATAAGCGTGTTTCAATTAAATATTAATTTAAATAAACTTAAAATAAGCGTGTTTCGTAAAAACTTAATATATCTCAAATAATAACATAATTAAGTATAAATTGTAAAATTTATTAAATTCATATATAAATTAACAGTTCTTAATTCTCTGTAATAATTATTATTAATTTATTAATTTATAAATCTTACGATAAAAATAGCTAAAAATTAAAAAAAGACACTGAACATATAATAAAATTAAAAAATAAGATTAAATTAAAAATAAAAAAAGAAATAAGTTAAAATTAACTTATTTAATTAAATTTTCTAAATGAATTTAATAATTGTGTTCTAAATAATACTAAGATTACAAGAACAAAACCAATAGCAGTTTGAATTGTACCTAAAATTGCAAGAAGTAATGAATTAATAGGTAAATCCCATGGAGGTGCAGTTCTATCTTCAGGTAATGGAGAATAGTAAACTCCTACAGCACGAGATTCTTCTTTAACATTCAAATCACTTGGTTCTACATAATCTACACCTACCAAAAGACCATTATTAATACCTTTATTAAGTGATCCTGCAATGGAAGATGCATTGTAACCATACTTAGCAACAGATGCTTTAACAATTTCAGAAGTAGTGGAAGCTATACCTTCTCTATCACTACCATAAACAGAAACAGAAACAGCATCTTTAGAAACAGTAATTGCATTAATTAATACATCTGTAGCAGAGTTAACATTTAATTTACTTCCATCAATTGGACAAGTAATATATTCCTCTGCATTAGCATATCCTACACCCCATCCACAAGTAGGACAAGTTTTAGAATAATTTTGATCCATAGGGAATCCAGTAGTATTCAATTCTTGTGGAACAAACATATCTCCAGTAGAAACACAAGAAACAAGATTTACTGCTCCTCCACCATATTTCTCACCAGAGTCAACTGCAACTTCTTCTAAAGCTTTTCCAACAATATAAGTAGCAGAATAACCATCACGAATCATTTTACCAATATTAATAGCAGTTTCTCTACGAACTCTAGTTGCACTACCATATAATGGATTTCCATCACTGTTTCTTAAGTGGATAATTGCTCCTTTAGTTCCAGCAGGTAATGAAATAACACCACTTGAATACGGAGTAACTTTAATAGTTCCATCATCATCAACAGTAACTAAATATGCATCAAAAGAACCACCAATAGCTGCACCTTGATAAGGTCCACCAATAACAAGCCTAATTCCACTAAATTGACTAGCTATAGCGGCAGCAGAAGCAATAGATGTATTATGTTGCATAGCAGCTAATGCTTTAGTAATCGCATGGTTCCTTTCTGTACCATTACCTTCCCCCCCAGAAAGAACAGCATAATGTCCATTTTTAGACAATACAAATGTAGATTGGAACATGTTATTTGCAAAAGACATACTTGCAGCTGCTGCACCATTTGGGTCTTCTCCAGAAGGATCAGTGATAACAATAACATTACAAGTAGCTGAAACAGAACTAATTACAGAAAAGAGCATTAAAACCATAAAAATTAATACAATAATTTTTGTTTTACTTAATTTCAAATTTTAACCCCCACTTCCAAATGTATAATTATAACTACTATTTGAAGATGAATAACTAGCTTTAACGGGACTACTTGCTCTACCTCCAGCAGCTATAGTTGAAGATGGATTAATACCAATAGTTGAGAAATCTTCAATAACTGTAACAGTAACAAGCCCAGTCTTCTTATCTACTTGAACATCTGCTCCTGCAATAGGTGCAATAGTAGTACCTGGAAGAGTAGTCATTTTAACGAATTTCTCGGCATTAGATATGGCCTCAGATAAAGGTAACTCTCTTTTAGAAGTTTTTAAAATATCTCCATTAATATAACTACCAGTTCTTAAACCAGAAGCTTCAACATTTACTCTAAGACTATCAATAGGAATCATATCATTTCCTTTAATAATAACACCAGAAATAGGAACTCCTTCTTCAACTTCAGCAGAGGATGCATATGCAGCATAAGTTA
>JAKSUD010000172.1 GCA_024409185.1 archaeon | reverse complement strand
TTTTTAATAATTTTTATTATACTTTCTTTTTTTTTCTTTACATTCAAAAATAATTAATTTTATTTGATATTTTAAGATATTAAACCTATTAAAAGGGATACTTATATATATAATAAAAATTATAATAGTATTTGTAGATAACTTAATGTAAATTTATTCAATGATTAATTAAACTATTGTATGTAATTTTTTAAGAATTTAATTTATTGATTGTAACTTTGGTGGGTTTTTGTGGATAATTCAATGAAACTTTTCGTAGGGGCATTATTAACTGGATTTGGGTTAATAATTATTTATGAAAGTATAGCTTTCCGCCTCATTGATGTAATCTTATTTTTAGGAGTTCTCTTTACTATAATTGGAGTTATCCTTTTATTATCTGCATTTCTCGAAAGACAATATGGTTATCAACTTTCTAATGATATTTCTAATTTTGTAGAATACAAAGCTAAATATATTGATGGAAGAAATCATAATTTTAAATCTAATATTAAAGAGTCAGTTTTAGGTTCTAATGGTATTAACTCTTCTTATCATGAATCTCCTGTTTTACGCCCTTATGGTGTTAGAAATGAAAAAAGTGGAGCTTCTTTCTTTGGACCTACTAGACAATCTGAATTTAAAGGTTCTCAAAATAGAAGACCTGTTAAAAAAATTAAAAAACAAAGTTCTAGACAAATCTTAAAAACTCGTCCAAGTTTTAATAAAAGTATAAAAGAAGAACCTGTAAATGAGAATAAAACTAGGGCTCCTTATAGGAGATATGTTGATTCTGAGAATAAACATAATGTTTTAATTGTTAGAGAAGATTATGATGAAAATAAGGTAGTTCCTTCTCTTAAAGATTTAAATTTCACTCCAAATTATGAAAAACCTATGAAAATTACTCGTAGACCTCGTAAGAAATCTCCAGATAAAATTGATATTCATAATATTCCTCAAAGAGTTCAAAATGATTCTAAATTAGTTGAAGAAAACACTAATTTCTTAGGAATTGATGAATCAACACTTCTTGAAGTTCCTCCTAAAAAAGGATTCAAAGAAGTAGCTGAAGATGTAATTGTTCCTATTCATAATATTGAAGATGATGATGTAATTATTCCAATTTATAATGATGCTAATTATAATGTAACTTATGCTGGATATGACTATGAAAGTGATAGAGTAGAATATGGTTATACTAATTCCATTCAAGAGCCAGTTCATGTTGTTGAAGTATATGATTCTTTTGATGAGATTACTGTTGAACATGCTCCTGAAATTGAAGATGATCTTCCTTATGATAAAGAGTTTGTAATTGATGATATTGAAGAAGAAAAAGAAGAATATGTTCCTTCTGATTTTGTTAAAGCAGTTAAATCTAGACAAACTACTTTAAATACTGAACCAGTTGTTCCTTTAGTTACTGAAACTCCAATTAGTCCAGTAGCTCCTAAAGAGAGTCCTATCCAAATAGATCCTAATAATCCTGAATCTTTACCTATTCCAAGATTATTAAATAGCTATGTAATTTGTGAAAAAGGTATTTTAACTTCTAAAGATGCATTTGAAGAAGTAGCTACTCATGCTAAATCTGAAATTCTTCTTGAAGCTCCAGATATTCGTGATATGGGTGAAGTATTTTTATCTGCATTAACTAAAGTTAATTCTAGAATTATTCTTCAAGACTTTGATACTGATGATTTATCTTATGTTCTTTTAATTTCATCATTACTTAAGTCTGGAGTTCAAATTAGAACTGCTCCTGTTATTGAAGCATTTAATTTAATTGGTGATTTATCTCATGCATTAATTATTTCTAATGATGATGAAGAAGTAATGGAATATGGTGCAGTTTTCGATGATGAAGAATCTGTTAAAGCTATTAAAGAATTATTTGAAACTTCTTGGAATTTAGCAAAAGATTTAGATTACATTAATTAATCATTAATAGATTAATACTATAATTAATAATATGTTTAATTTACTAATTAATCAATTAATTAAACTTTTTTAATTTTTATTTTATATATTAATTTTAATAATGAGGTGAAATTATGGAAATAAGATGGTTAGGTCATTCTGCTTTTGAAATTATTAGTGATGAAGGAATTAAAATATTAATTGACCCTTTTATTAGTAATAATCCTGCATGTACTATTCCTGTTGAGGAAATTGATGCAGATATTATTTGTATTACTCATGGACATTCAGATCACTTTGGAGATGCTATGGAAATAGCTAATAAATCTGGTGCTCTTATTCTTACAAATCATGAAATTTCTTTATTCCTTAATGAACAAGGAATTGAAGCTATTGGTATGAATATTGGAGGTTCTGTTTCTGCAAAAGGAATTAAATTCACTATGTTAGATGCAAAACACTCTTCATCTATTGATTTTACTGATGAAGTTCTTTCTGGTGGTTGTCCTGCAAGTTTCTTAATTACTTTAGAGGATGGAACTAAAGTTTTCCATGCAGGAGATACTGGATTATTCTCTGATTTAGAAAAAGTTATTGGAAAACTCTACAAACCAGATATTGCAATGGTCCCAATAGGTGATAGATTTACTATGGGTCCATTTGAAGGAGCTTTAGCTACAATGTGGTTATCTCCTAAAATGGTTATTCCAATGCATTATAATACTTTTCCAGCTATTGCACAAGATCCAGCAATATTCTCTAATTTTGTTAAACAACTCGCTCCTGAAGTTGAAGTTTTAATTTTAAATCCATTAGAATCTTGTGCTCCTGAGATTGTAAAAGAAGAGTAAATATTTCTCAAATATTTACTATTTTTATTTTTTTAAGTTTTTTTTTTTTTAAACTGTTTTTTTAAGTATTTTTTCAAAATTATATTTTTTAATTATTTTTAAAATAGCTAGTTTAATTTAATTTTAGTTTAATTTTAATTTAAAAAAAGAGTGAAATATGATTTTATATAAAATCACATTTTCCACTTGGTAAAATT
>JAKSUD010000171.1 GCA_024409185.1 archaeon | reverse complement strand
TTAAAACCCACGACATTTTCTTTCATATTCAAGAGACCTTGTACCTAATCTTTCATTATCCAAAGTATATAATTCAGCACCTGGAATTACAGCTCTTGCTACATTAATTCCAAGTTCATCTCTTGTTAAATCAGTAAATAAAACTTGATTAAGTCCAACTTTTTGAATTTCTTCAATAGTTGTTTCAATATCTTTTTTAACAGTATTTGAACTTTTATCTTCAATATCTGCTAAGTTTATTTTTTCATCTTCTTCCATAAAGTAATGTTTATTTGATTTTTTCATACGTTCATAACCAGTTTTACGCATGAAATCTGCTCTTACAGTATCTTCCCTTGTGCCGTGAATTTGAGTAGCACGACTTTGTGCAACTTCACTTAATGCTCTAATTACAGCTATTTCTGGGTTAAGATGAGTTCCAACTCCTAAAGTTAGAAGTGCCGCATCTTTTAAAACAGTATCATCTGCACTTGCAGCAATTGTTGGAATATCTAAATCAGCAGTTAAATCAATTAATTTAATTTTAATTCCTTCTTTTTCAAATTTATCTAAAAGATCAAGAATGATTTCATTTTCAATAGATTCTTTATTAATTTCTTTTTTATTTCTTTTAGTAATTTCAAAAATACTCCAAGCATCTCTTTCAATAACTTCAAAAATCCCATGAAGGACAGCTTCTTCTATAATATTTCCAGAAGCAAGTCCATTTGTATTTCCTTTAAAAAGAGCTATTGGACTTGGAATTTCATCTCTGCTTGGAATATAAGGATGGAATACTGCATTAGCAGGAATATAAATTTCGTTTTCATTAATAATATCAGTTGCTTCAATCCATTCGAGTTTAGTGGTATTAAGATTGTAGCTATCTAAATTTTTTGGAAGTAATAAATCTTTAGGATTAATTGCATTTTCTATGTTTTCATAACTATCAATAAGCATACGTTCTTTATCAATATCTTGTTTTTCACCAGAATATCTCTCAAATCCTTCCATCATAGCTGAAGCTTTTGCCTGTTCAACAGTAGCTCCTTTTCCTGCATAGATACTTACACTACCTTCTTGTGCAGTTGGACGAATAGCTGAAAAAACAGGAATTCCAACTCTATCTAAATGAGTAATTTCAGTTAAACGAGTTATCCCAGCAATTCGAAGCTTATTTTCTGTAGCTTCAATAGTTTCTTTAGGTGCTTTTATCCTATGACTTCCTGCAAAATATTTGATTGGAACATCTTCAAACATAGTTTTAATCCTTAGATTTTTATTAATATTTTATATTTATATATTCATTTTATTTAATATTATTTTTTAAGACAATATTTTTATAGTCTTAAAATAAAATATATTATAATTAGGTGATATGTATGGTGTTTGGATTATCAGATACTGTTGTAACAATTTTAGTTTATTTGATATTCATTATTTTTTGTATTGTTGTGGTATATGCTAAAGAATATCTTCATAATGACCTTAAAAATTTTGATATTGAAGCATTTTTACCTAAAGATGAGTATTTCTATTTAAAACAAATTTTTTATTTAGTAATGAGTGTTCTGCTTTTAATTGGATTTTTAGCTTTATTCCTTTTACCTAAGAGTGATCTTACTATTTGGGGAATAGATGTTATTGTAGCTATTATTGCAATAATATATGTTATAGGTAAAAAGCCATGGAGGTTTGTTTTAGCATTATTACTTCTTCCATGTGGTTCTATATTATTAGTAATGGGTATAGAATTGCCTTATATTCTTTATATTCTTCATTATATTGGTGCTTTTGCAATTGTCGGTCTTTTTATTCAAAGATTTTTAACTTATACTCGAGATAATAATTTAGGATTTACTGCAATTCTTTTTATTGGAATTTTAGCTATAAGTTTTGGTGTTACTCTTTGTTTTGAAAAAGCTACATTTTTAGATTCTCTTGTTATGATTAGTAATGCATTTACAAGTAATGGATACACTGTTTTAGGAAATAGTTCTGGTGGTAAACTTGCAAGTATTCTTTTAGTTTGGGGAGGATATTTATTATCTGGTGTAGGTACTGCTACATTATGTGCTGCAATTGTTAATAGTTCTTTTAGAAAAAAATTTAAAGAACAAAAAGATGAAGTTGCATTTTTAAAAGAAAAAATAGTACGTGCTGATGAGAAAAACGACATTTTATTAAATGAAATTAAAGAATTAAAAGATTTAATAAAAAATAAAGAATAATTATTTTATCCATACCTTTCTTATTATTTAATTATTTTATCCATATAATTCTTATTATTTAATTATTTTTTGAATTTTGGTGATTGTGTGAGTTCTAAAAGTGATTTTCATATTAAAAATTTATTAAAAAAATTAGAAGAAAAAGATTTTGATGGAATGTTAGTTGCTAACTTTAATAATATCTATTATCTTAGTGGATATTTATCTACAAGTTTTGCATTCCTTATTTTAAAAGAAAATCCTATTGTATATGTTTCAGGATTAGATTTAGAACTTGCATCTAAAACTTCATCAATTGATATTAAAAAATTTGAATCTTTTGAGAGTCTTATAAAAGATTTAAAAGGAGATAATATTAAAAAATTAGCTATTGAAGGAGATTTATCTGTTAATACTTTTCTTAAATTTAAAGATTTTGATTTAGAAGTGTTAAATATTATTGATGATGAACGTATGATTAAATCCGATGAAGAAATAGCTAAAATAACTAAAGCAACTGAAATAGCTCATAAATCTCTTCTTGAATTAGATGTTAGATCTAAACAAGAGAATGGTTGGGAAGAATGGGCTTGTGCATATGAATTAGGTAGAATTATGAGAGCTAATGGTGCTGAAGTTGAATCATTTGATACTATTTTTGCTTCAGGCCCAGATACAAGCTTACCTCATTCTACTCCACAACATAAAATTTTAGAAAATCCTGTTTTAGTTGATTATGGTTGTAAATTTGAGGGTTATTGTTC
>JAKSUD010000170.1 GCA_024409185.1 archaeon | reverse complement strand
AAGTTACCTGCACTAATTTCAAGTACACCATCAATAGTACAAGCTGCTTCAATACCAGCTTTCATAGCTGCTTTTACAGATTCTTCATCTACACCGTCAATAACGATTTCCATTACACCGTTAACTTCATCAGGAATGTCAGAGTCAACTTTGTCTTTTAAGGTTACACACATTTTTTCGTTAGTGGATGCACCTAAGAATTCGTATTTGTTAGATCCTACTTTAGAACCAGAAGCAACCATACCTCCAGGGAATGGAGTAATTACATTTTTTACACCAGCAATAGCATCAACAGCAGCTTCAGCAGCAACAAGTGCGCTCATTTTACTGTTAGCCATAATGAAGAAGTTACCTCCAGCTACACCATCTTTGAAACCGAAAGCAGATTCTACTAAGAAGTCACCAGACATAATTGGGATAGAGTGGATAGTTCTTCCATCAATTTCTAATTTTTCTTGGAATCCATCACCGAAGAATTTAAGTTTGTTACCAGTTTTTAAAACTTCTTCAGAGTCAAGAGCATTGAATACTGCAGTAGTAGGAGCAGTTAAAATACCCATACCGATTCTTTCCATGAGTTCGTGGTCTAATTTCTTTTTAGATCCGTGACAAATCATGATTGCGTAACCAGGTCTTCCATCAGGAGTTTCACTTGGGTCTAAGTAGCAGTCAATACCTGCTTCAGCAGGACAACCGATAACAGAAGTACCGTATCCAGTAGCTTCAGTAGCTGCAATAAGTGCTAATTTTTTAGTAGCTGCAGTAACAATCATTCTTGTAACTTTAATTCCAAAACCTTCAGCAAAGGTATCTCTAATTTTTACACCATTAATTTCCATTATTTCACCTTAGAAATATTTAAAAGATACTTCAAATACACTCCTTTAAAAAATAACTAGTAATTTTAAAGGCCTTTAAAGAATAACTAGTATAATTTAAAGGATATATTTAAAATATAACTTTTATTTCAATTTATTAATAAATTAAAATAAACTAAATCAAAAGTCAATTCACATGAATTAACAATTAATCTAATTTAACATTTAGATTTATATTAAGTAAATAAGATAAATCTTTCTATTTTATTTTGAAAAATTATTAAAAATTATATTAAAAAAAATAGAGAAATCTAATTTTAAAAAAAAGTAAAGAATAATAAAAAATTTAATAACTAAAGATACTTAATTAATTTAAAAAAAGATAATAATATTAAATTAGCATTTTGAAAATTATATATATTTAAATCTAAAGCATGGAAAGATTTATTTCTTAAATTTAATCCGGGTTCAATTAAAACATACTTTAAAAAATTATAATCCTCCTCAGAAATTAAATCTTTAAATTCATCTTTCTTAAAAATAGACTCTAAAGATATTACACTGGATCTTCCATCATCATGTACATTAATTAGAATAATTGAATTATTTTTACATATTACTCTAATAAGTAACTCTAATTTTGAAACCATTGAATCAATAAATAATATAAACTTTGAAAATTTATAAGAAGTTAATAAATATAAATTTAATTGATTGAAATAAGAGTAAATAGATGGTTGGAAGTAATTAAAAAGTTTTTCATATCCTTTAAAATAATCTTTTAATAAAACATGACATAATGAATCATATGATAAAATTTTATTTTCATAAACAAAAATAAATAATTCATGCAAATATAATTTAGTGAAATTTAGAGAAAAGTTATAATAATCTTCATTAAAATTCATAATATTATTTTTTAGCTTTTCTTCATTGGTTAAATCACGAAGGGAATCATTATGTTTACGAACATTATAATTAGAATCAAAATATTCTTTTGATACAGATGATAAAAATGTAGAATTCTGATAATTATTATATGCTTCTTCAGTTTTATTAAATTTAGGAATAAACTGATAATTTTCTACTAAATCTTTCACCATCTCAGTATTATTAAATAAAATTTTTTCAGATAATAAAATTTCAACATAACAATAAAAAGGCATTAAATCTATAGGAACTCTTATTTCACCAAAATTCATATTCTCTTGTATATATTCTAATTTAGATAATAATTTTTCTACTTTACTATAATTCTTAGATTTTTTATAATAATTAATTGAATATCTACAAAATGTGAATTTCAAATGAAAATCATCACTCCTATCAATTAAGTTTTCATATAATTTAGCTATTTCATAATTCCAATTACAAGTTTTAGTCTGAAGTTTATTATCTATCTTTTGACCTAATTTTAAAAAATCAATAGCATTTTGTTCATGAATATCCTCCTTAGCTAAGTTTAAACAAATTTTTGAAATTCCTTCAAAATCATCAGTTTTAAAAATTTTTTCTGAGATAACATGAAATTAATTAAATCTTCTTTAATATAATTTATACCTTCAATAGAATCTGTGTGAATCAAGTTAATTAATTCAAATTTAATTAAATCAAAACTATAATTATTAGAAATACAAAATATGCATGAAGTAATTAATACATCTTTAACAATGTACCATTTAATTCCTGAATTTTTACTGAAATTTTCCCTAAAAAAAGATACTAAATTAACACATCCTTCTAAAAATAAATTTAAACATTTTGGACTTCTATATAAATTTAATAAAATAAAAGAATATAATACTTTAAAGAAAAAATTAGTAGTAGTTTTATATCTTACTTTAAGATATTGTATAATCTCTTCATCAAAAGAAGCTACATCTGGAAACACATCATTATCATGATTTTTAATAAAAGGATTTAATTTTCCTTCTCTAAATTCAAAACTTAAAAATTGGAGTTCATACTGAATATACTCAATAACTTTTTCAAATTTATCATCATAATATAAACCACGGAAATGATATAATTTCTTAATAAACTTTTCTAAAGTGGAATAATCATATACTTTACTATCCATTTCTTCAATTAAATCTTTAAATTCATTTGTAATAGACATAATAATCCAACTAATATAATAAAAATAATTAAACTTTT
>JAKSUD010000017.1 GCA_024409185.1 archaeon | reverse complement strand
TATATTATTATTATGGGTTAATATTTTTAATTAGCATATATGAATTTATACTTATAATTTTCAGGAGATTTAAAAATGGGAAAAGTGAGTAAAGAAAAAATTTTAGAAATCCTTGATGGCTATGATAAAGATAATATTACTATTGCAACTTTAGGTAGTCATACTTCTTTACACATCTTAAATGGTGCTAAAGCTGAAGGATTTAGGACTGCAATTGTTTGTGAAAAAGGTAGAGAAATCCCTTATGAACGTTTTGATGTAGCTGATGAATTTATTATGGTTGATAAATTCGCAGATATTGTTAACGATGATGTTCAAGACAAACTTAGAGCTATGAATGCTATTGTTGTACCTCATGGTTCTTTTGTAGCTTATGCAGGTTTAGATAATGTAGAAGATATCTTTGAAGTTCCTATGTTTGGTAACAGAGACATCTTAAGATGGGAAGCTGAAAGAGATCTTGAAAGAAAATTGCTTATTAATGGTGATGTCAGAATCCCTTATAAATATGATGATCCTGCAGACATTGATAGAGCAGTAATGGTCAAATTCCCTGGTGCAAGAGGTGGAAGAGGATATTTCGTAGCTTCTTCTCCTGAAGAATTTAATGCTAAAATCGAAGCTATGAAATCTCGTGGCTGGATTGAAGATGAAGATATAGAACAAGCACATATTGAAGAATATGTATGTGGTTGTAACTATTGTATCCACTATTTCTACTCTGCATTAAATGATGAAGTTGAACTTATGGGTATGGATAGTAGATATGAATCTAGTATTGATGGTTTTGTAAGAATGCCTGCTAAAGATCAATTAGAAGTTGACCTTAGCCCATCTTATGTTGTAACTGGTAACCATCCTGTTGTAATTCGTGAGTCATTACTTACTCAAGTATTTGATATTGGTGACAAACTTGTTAAAAGTGCAGCAGAACTTGTAAAACCAGGTTTGAATGGTGCATTCTGTATGCAAACTCTTGTAAATGATAACCTTGAAGTTGTTGTATTTGAAACCAGTGCAAGAACTGATGGTGGTACTAATACTTTCATGGAAGGTTCTTCCTACAGTTACCTTAAATATGGTGAAGGTATGAGTATGGGTAGAAGAACTGCAAGAGAAATTAAAAATGCAATTGAGCAAGATGCTCTTGATAAAGTAATTACTTAATTATTTTACTTTATTTTTTTTATTTTTTTAAAACATAAATAATACTTTTTTACTATTTTTTATTACTTGCTTATTTTTAAAAGTTCTAGTATTTTTTTTAATTTGTGATATAAATAATTTTTAAAAAAGAGAAAAAATAATTCAGTTAATTATTAACTGAATTTTTATTAATTATAATAACTTAATTTTAATTTAGTTATTAAATTATCTTCTAGGTTTAAATAAGTTTACAATGTTTTGAGTTACACTACCTGTGTCTTCAAGTTTTTTCTTTTTAGGTTTTTCTTTTTTATCCTCAGGGATTGGTCTATTTTTAGACCCTGCAGGTCTTTTAGCTTCATATTCTGCTTTAGCTTTAGATCTGCTTTGATAAAGATATCCTCCAAGAAGTCCGATTAAAGCACCAATTCCTAAAACTGATATACAAATTATAATAAGCATAGTATTGAATGCATTTATATCTGTAGTTGTTGTAGTAATTGGTCCTAAAGCACCTGCAAAGGTAGCATAAAGTAATGGAATTGCAGCTACAAAACCTAAAATAAATCCCTTAAGTTTAGTTCTTGCAGCATATCCTATGTATAGTGGACCTATAGCTGCAAATACAGTTAATACATCTATTTGTTGCTTATATGCTGCAACAGGGAAGAATAAAAATATAACTGCTCCAATAATTAAGGATTTTAAGTCTATATCAGGTAATCTTTTTGTATTTTTTATTTTTGTATCTTTACCTTTATCTGCATCTACCATTTAATTCACCTTTTAAATGATAAATTCTTTAAGAATTTACCAAATAATTAATTTAATATGTCTTACAATATTATTTAATTATATTTCTTATTTATAATAAATTCGGTTTGATTTTTTATCAGTTTTATTAGTAAGGTATTATAATTTATTACTATTAATTAGTTATTTCTTTTTTAGATATTGTTCCACCAACAGCACCTGCAATACCCATAATTAATGCATATTTAATTATTTCATAAAGTACTGCAACGAGACTTGAAATACCTGAAATTGTAAATCCAGTAAGTCCTCCAAAGATTCCTCCAAGGAAAGTTCCACCAGTAGTAGCTATTAAAATAAATAGTATACATCCTACGATTGTTCCTAAATGCTCCTGCAAGAGCAGCATTCCATAATCCTCCAAGTGTCCCTGATTTTGCAATATAACCGACTATGAACCCTACAATGATTAATCCAATCCATTCATATGATCCAAAGAATGTTTGTACAATCATAGCTAATATAAAACCAATAATTACTGCGCTCCATTTAGCCATTTTTTCACCTTTTTTAATTTTAATAATTTTTATTATTTTTTAATTTTATTGTTTTAGTCTAACATAGTAATTTGTTTTCCTTCTTCTAAAATTGTATTTTTTAATTGTTCAATAAATTCTTGTGTTTTAGTTTCATAGTTTTTCATATCTACTTTTGTAAGGAATAATGTTTTTAATGGTTTTTTAGTTTCTTTTTCCATATTTTCTAAAGTAGATTCCATTCCACTACTTCCAGCAGTTGTAAAAAATGCAACCTTATTAAATTTATCTTTATTTTCTCTTAAGTAAGTTAATACTGGGCTTGCCATTGTAAATGCCCATACTGGTGTTCCAATTATAATTAAGTCATATTCTGAAGGATTATTTAAACTTTCTTCTAATTTAGGAGTTTTTTCTCTTGCAGATTCAAAACCTCCTCTTGCATAACCTACAGGACCACCATAATCTTTCACAGGTTTAATTTCTTCAATATCTGCATGAAATCCTTCTTTAATTAGTTTAGCTACTTTTTCTGTATTTTGTGTTCTTGAATAGTAAGCTACTAATGTTTTCATTTTTCCACCTCATTTTATTATAAATATGATTTCGGGTTTTAATGATATCATTATTTATTATTTATTTAATATATTTATTTAAAATTATATTTATTTAAATTGCTTATTTAATAAATTTGTTTCTATAATTCTTTAATAAAACTCTTCATTTAATTTTTCTTTTATCTGGTCTAAAACTGCTTTATGCATCCTTTTAGTAAATTCTGCTTTGTCATTTTGAGTTAAAACATCAAGATATCCTTGAGAGACAAGATTAAATGCAAATGGTGTTGGGATAATTGTATTTATTCTTTTAATTTCCATTTCACCATCATAAATCCATTGTAGGACTCTTTTTGCATTTTTAATATCCATATAATCTTCAACAACTTCTCTTCTTGATTCTTTAAGTATTGGGAAGTTATTATCCATATCTTGAATGAATTTAAGTAATATTTTTCCTCTTACTTGTTGGCGACCTACAGATTTATCTTGACCTTTATAATGTCTAAGAGTCATAAGTGATCTTCCAGCACAATGTCTAAAACGGCTTGCTAAAGTTTCAGTTTTATCAAGAGAATTTATTAATACATTTTCAAAGTTTGAGGGGGTTAATTTTTTAAATGCTTCATAAGCTCCAATTGTTCCATCTGAACTTAAATAAAATCCATTATCTGTAATTGATATTGTAATATTCCTTTTATTTCTCTCAGATGCAATGTAAGCTATTGCTCTTGCTAATGTATCATTTACTTTTCTTCCAAATAAGCTATGGAATACAACAAACTTACGACCTCCAAATCCAGTATAATATTCAATAACTAATTTTTGTTTACTTGGGATTTGTGCATATTCATATTGTTCCCTAAAGTATTCATAAATAGATTTTGCAGCATAATCATCAATATAAAGATATTCATGAAGAAAATCAAGAATTTCTTCTTTTGAACGACCATATTGGAATTTACTTTCTAAGATATATCTAAATCTTTGAATATCAATAGCTAATTCAAATGCAAGTGGAAGTTGTTCTGAATACCAAGAAGGTATTGTTGGAGGTCCTGAAGCAGGAGATACATTAATTGTCATTCCTCTACTATAATTGTATCTGTAGGTTATTCCACCTAAAACAAAACTATCTCCTTTTTTAAGTTTTTCCATGAAATCTTCTTCAATTTTACCTACAGTTTCTCCATCACATTTTACAAGAACTGCTGAATGGTCAGGAATTGTTCCAATATTTGTAGAATATAACATTCTTGCAAGTTTTCCTCTTTTTCCAAAGGTTTTTTTTTTATAATCTATCCATATTTTAGCGTAAACATAACGCTCTTCGAGTTCAGCCCATTCTCCAGCCATATAACTTAAAACATCTTCATAATCATCTTTATCAAGATCTTTAAAACAATAACTTTTTCTTATTACATCATAAGCATAATCAATATCCCATGGATTTTCAATACTCATTCCATAAATATGTTGTGCTAATACATCTAAGCAGTTTTTAGGAATTCTAATATTATCAATTTTCCCTTCTTTAGCGTTTTTTAAAAGTACCGCACATTCTACAAGTTCATCTCTATCTGTAACAATTATTCTTCCTTTGGACTTTTCGTGTAATCTGTGTCCACTTCTACCAATTCTTTGCAATGCTCTGGAAACAGATTTTGGGGAGTTAATAAGAATTACAAGGTCAATATAACCAATATCAATTCCTAATTCAAGTGAAGTTGAAGATACAACAACTTTTAATTTACCTTCTTTTAATTTGTTTTCTGCTTGAAGTCTTAACTCTTTTGATAAAGATGAATGGTGGGCCATGATATTGTTATCATTAAAATGTTCAGGATATAATTTTTTAAGATTATAAACAAATCTTTCAGTTGCACTACGAGTGTTAGTAAAAACAAGGGTTGTTTTATGTTGGCTTGCTAATTCATCAACTAAATCATAAGTAGCTACTCTGGTATCTTCTCCTTCTGCAATTACAATATCATCTACAGGAGATAATACTTTTATATCTAATTCTTTTAGGTAGTTTATATCAATTAATTTACAATCTCTCTCAACACCATATTCATATCCAACTAAGAATTTAGCTACTTCTTCAAGGGGAGAAACAGTTGCTGATAATCCAATTCTTGTATAAGTTCCAATAAGATGATGTAATCTCTCAAGAGATAAGCTTAAATGAACCCCTCTTTTATTTTCAGCAAGTGAATGAATTTCATCAATAATAACATATTTTACATGAGATAATTTTTCTCTAAATTTAGGAGCTACAAGTAAAATAGCTAATGTTTCAGGAGTTGTAATTAAGATATGTGGAGTTTTTTTAAGCATTTTATTTCTTTCATATTGGCTTGTATCTCCAGTTCTAACTGCTTGTCGAATACCTAGTGCTTTTTCTCTTTTTTTAAACTTTTGTCCCATTGATTCTTTATGTTTTTTAGCTATTTTCTCAATCTCTTCAAGAGGTTCTTCTAAATTTTGTTTAATATCATTATCTAAAGCTTTAAGTGGAGAAATATAAATACAATAAACTTTATCTTCAAGTTCATTTTTATCTGCAAGTGTTGTAAGTTCATTTAGAACAGATAAAAATGCAGTTAAGGTTTTTCCTGATCCTGTTGGTGAGGAAACTAAAACATTATTTCCTTTATGAATTTCTGGAATAGCTTGTTTTTGAGCAGGTGTAAAATCCTCAAAATTATTCTCAAACCATTCTTTAACATATGGATGCAAATTTTTATAAATTTGCTTTTTTGTATATGTTTTAGTTTGTTTTTTTATCATAATATCAATTTTTTATAGTTTAATAAGTGGTGTTTATACTATTAATTTTTAGTTTATAATTTTTATAAATTATTATTTTTTTATTAGTTTTTTATTTTTTTAGGAAGGTAAATTATTATTTTATCCTCCTAAACTTTTTTTCTTTTTTTAGTAATTTTTATATTCTTTAATTAATAAAATATTATTTAATTAAGGTGATTAAATGGATAAAAAATTAATTGCATTGTTAGTAATTATATCATTAATATTTGTAATATTTGTATCAACAGTTAATGTAAATGTAACAAATTCAACTACTAAAAATATTAGTGATGATGTTGTATCTGCTGTTTTAGAACAAAATGTTGTACAATCTTATACTGTTCCAGTTATAGATTCTGAAAATTCATCTATAACTAAAGATTTAGCAAAGATACACATTGCTTTGTATATTAATGAACACAATCATAGAAGTAGTTAATGAAGATAGTGTGAAGTTTAGATAAATTCGTTAAATGATAATATTACGAAACCATTATGGTGATAAATAATAATTTACCTCTATTTTTTGTTTTAATTTTTTATAGTTGTTAGGACGACAAATCCTAATTTGTCTTCCTAAAACTTTTTTTATTTTTTATTTAATTAATTAGATTTAGTTTATTATTTAAATAATAGTTTAACTAAATATTATATTATTCTAATTATAATAAAATATTTTTATTTATTCATTATGGAGGTTTATTATGGTCGGTATAGATGAAGCTATTTCAATGCTTAAAGATGAAGATGTAAGTGTTAGAAAAGAAGCTATTAAAAGTTTAGAAAGAGTTGAAGATGAAGCAATTATCGAACCTTTAATTGAAGCTACTAAAGATGAAAAACCTGTTATTCGTTTAGGAGCTGCTGAAATTTTAGGTAATTTTGGTGATGTTGCTGTTGATAAATTAATTGATGAATTTAATAAAGAAACTGGTGTTAATAAACGTTTCTTAGCTGTTGCATTACAAAAAACTGGAAGTAAAAAAGCTATTGATTGTTTTGCTTCTGTAGTTGATGATGAAGACTTTGGTGTTCGTAAAGTAGCTATTAGAGGTTTAGGTGAACTTCAAGCTGCTGATAAATTAGATGTTATTGCTAAAGGTTTAGATGATGTGGATGCAGGTGTTAGAACTGCAACTATTTTTGCTTTAGGTGATTTAGCTACTCCTGAATCTGTTGCTTTAATTAAAAAAGCAAGACGTAATGAAAAGGATAAAGACTTCAAAAAATATTGTAATAAAGCTATTAAAAAAGCTGAAAAAATTATTAAAGCTGGTGGAAAGCTCACTCCTGCTTCTAAAGCTATGCCTATGAGTCAAATTAAAGAAATTGAAAAAACAGGAGATTTAGAAGCAGCTATTAAAGCTTATGAAGTTCATGTTAAAGAGAAATCTGAAAAAGATGCTCCATACAAACGTTTAGCTATGTTATATCGTAAAACAAATGATTATGATAATGAAGTAAGAATTTTAAAAATAGCTATTGAAATCTTATCAACAGCTAAACCTGGAAAAGAAGAATGGTTTGAGAAAAGATTATCTAAAATGTGTTAATCATTTTAGTATTATATGTGGAGTAATTATAATCTAATTTAGGCTTGTGTTAATCATTTTAGTATTATATGTGGAGTAATTATAATTAATTTATTATCTTAAAGAGGCGATACTATTAATTTAGATAAAATTTTTGTTAAGAAAAATATTCCCATATTTTTAGCTATTATATTGGTATGTGCTTTAGTAATATTTTGTAATTTTGCTGCACAATCCTCTGAAGATAATAGTTTTAATATAACTGTTAAAAGTAACCCTACAACAGGTTATCATTGGGAGCTTTCTGATGAGAGTTATGGTGTTGAACTTGTAAATCATACTTTTGTTTCAGATAATCCTGCTCTTACTGGTTCTGGTGGTGCTGATACTTTTGTTTTTAAGGTTCTTCAGAATGCTAAGGATAATTATTATGCAAAAATAGTTTTAATTGCTCCAGATGGAAGTATTGTAAATTCAACTGATTCTAATAATCTTAATTAATTTTAAGATTATTTTTATTTATTTAAATCAATTTTATATTTATTTTTTAACTTTTTTTAATTTTGAGGATATTATTTTAATATCTATAGTTTTTTTATTTCATAAAGATCTGTTCTTCTATTTTTTAATACTGGAATTTCTTCTCTAACTTTGTTGATTTCATCTAAATCAATATCTTGAATAATAAGAGTTTCATCGTAATCTGCTTGAACTACTATTTCTCCCCAAGGATTAACTATTATTGAGTGGCCATAAGAATTATAACTACTATTTTTATTTAGTGCTGGTGCAACTCCAATTGTAAAAACTTGATTATCTAATGCTCTTGACCTAAACAATAATTCCCAATGTGCAGGACCTGTTGTTAAATTAAATGCTCCTGGGAAAATTAATATGTTTGCACCTTCAAGTGCCATAATCCTTGATAGTTCTATGAATCTAATGTCATAACAAATACCAATGCCCATATTTCCAAAGTCAGTATATATCACATCAATATCTTTTCCAGCATTTAAGGTATCTGACTCTTTGAAACTTATTTTTCCAACAACATCAATATCAAAAAGATGAACTTTTCTATGGCTACCAATTAAAGTACCTTTATTGTCAAATAAACATGAAGTATTATAAATAGATGTTAATCCCTTTTCTTCAGTTACTTTTTCAGGAATTGATCCTGCAAGTACATAGATATTTTCTTCTTTAGCTACTTGAGATATTTTATTTAAAGTTTCACTTTCACTTAATATTTCACTATATTCAATAAATTTTTCATTTTCATAAGGACAATTAAACATTTCAGGAAGAATAGCTATGTTTGCATTTTCTAATTTTGCATCTTTTATCATTTTAATAGCTTTTTCTATATTTGTTTTTTTATCATCAATTACTTCCATTTGACAAAGAGCTACTTTAATTTCGGTCATGTTTTACCTTCTAATAAATATTATAATTGAAAGTTGTGTTTAAAAATTATATTGAAAATAGAAAAAATAAGAAAAATTTAAAAAAATAAATTATAAAAAATAAAAAAGAAGATTAAATTTAATAATCTTTCTTGAGAAGTTTTTTGGAGTAATTATTCTCCTTCTAAAGTAGTTTGATCTACTTGTGCAAGATTAGAAAATTTAATACTATTAATCATTTTTTGGATATCTGGACTATTTAATGAATCCATATTGTTTATATCGCTAGTTTTTCCATTATTTATAACAAAACTATAATAAACGCCATTATTAATAATAGAAATATATCTGGAATATCCATGGTCTGCACTACTTATTATTACATCAGTTGCAGGAATTCCATTAATAGTGATATCTTTATATTGGACAATAGCACCACCTAGTGATGTAGCTGTTTGATTAATTTCGGAATTTATTAAATCAAAAGTAATATTTTCTCCACTAATGGTAGTATATCCTATTAAAATTTTATCTGGAGTTTTGAATGCAATATCTCCATTAGATTCATCAGTATTATTGTACATGGACCAGTTTCCAGGATAATAGAAACTTATTGTTCCATCAGTATAATAAAGAGTTTCATTAGTAGTTTGAGTCATAGTTCCAATACTAGCTCCAAGTATTGCAGCTAAAATTATAGCTACAATTGCAATTATTAGTATTTTTTTCTTAGTAAATTTAAAACTAACACGGGATGTATCAATATTTGGTAATTCAAATGATTTTTTATCTACTTTATCATCTTCAGGTGCTTTAGTTTTTACTTCTTTTTGTTTTTCTGATTGGGTTTGTTCAGTACTTGATATAATTGGCTTGAATTTCCTAGCAGGATCTTTAATTCCCTTATCTTTCTCTTTAAAACCAATTACACTTTCGCCATAAATCGGTTTTTTAGGTTCTTCTTTATCTTCTTTACTTGAGTCTAAATTAAGTTTTTTAGATAAATCTTTAAATCCAATATTTTCGGTAGTTTGGATTTTTGAAGAGTTTTCTTCTTTATCTTTTTCACTTGGTTTATCTTTAAGTTTTTTAGATAATTTTTTGAAACCACCAACAGTTTTAGAGAGATTAAAATCTGTTTTTATTTCATTTTTGCCTTTTTCATTTTCTTCAAAAACAGGCGGTTTTGAATTTTCTACAGATTTTGGAGGGAATTCAGCACCACAGTTACCACAAATTGTAGCACCATCATAACTTGGGTTTCCACATTCTTGACAATATTTTACCAAATTATTAACCTCCTGTATTGTTCATGATTAAATTAAATAAGAATTATCATAATTTAAATTGAAAAGTTTATTCAAAGTAAATTTATTTTAAAAATTTTATTCAATAAATTCTTAATATTAATGTTTATATTTTATCTTATATTTAAATACTATTATTTTTACTTTTTTGTAGTTTATTAATATTTTTATAAAATAAATAACTTTTTTATTAAACCTTAATATGAAAACTTTTGTTGGATTATGTTTTTTTGTTGGATTATGTTTTCAGTCGGCTTATGAATAAATGAAAATCTTTTTTTATTAATGAATAATAAATTATTGAATTAATTAAACAATTTATTTTAATT
>JAKSUD010000169.1 GCA_024409185.1 archaeon | reverse complement strand
GTGAAGCTAAATCAAGAGCAAAACAAGTTGCTTTAGTTAGAGATTTAATTGAACGTTATTATCCTGAAGCTATTGTTAGTAATTCTATTGAATAATTTACAAATTTTATAAAATTATCTAAATATCAATATACTAAAAGTATCTATTTAATTGGTGTTCTAATGGATTTAATAAATAAAGCTCAAAAAGCAGTTATTGATGCAAGTTGTGGAATTAGTCCAGATAGGCTTAAAGCTTATAAAAATGCATTAAAAATAGAAGAGGAAAATGATAATCCTAATGCAGTTTGGGCTTTAGAACAAATGATTGCTAATTTTGATGTTGCAAATAAAGAAAAATTACCTTTATGTGATGATACTGGAATCCCCCATGTTTTAGTTGAAGTGGGTGATGAGAGAGAACTTCCAAGTAGCTTTTTCAATGATATTAATGAAGGAATAGCTATTGGTTTAGATAATCTTCCAGCACGTCCAATGGCAGTAAAAGGTGATGATATTGAACGTATTGAGCAATCTTGTGGTTTATTTGAAAATCCTTCTGCAATGAAACCAGTTTCATTTTTATTTGAGCAAAAAGATGATTCTACTTATGGTATAAATCTTGGAGAAAATCCTGATAAAATTAAAGTTCATCTTATTTTACAAGGAGGAGGTCCTGAAATAAGGGCTAAAACTTATAGAGTTTTCCATAAACGTTCTAGTGAAGTTGTTTTAGGAGAAGCAATAGATTGGTTAAAAGAATCCTTATCTATGTTAGGTTGTACTCCTGCACTTCCTTCAATAGGTATTGGAAGATCTCATTTTGAAGCTAATTCATTAATGCTTAGAGCTATGGTTCATGGTAGTTTAGACACTCTTTCTGTTGTTGAGAAAAATGTTACAGAAGAGCTTAATAAAACAAATATTGGTCCTATGGGACTTGGTGGTAAAACTACTGTTTTAGGAACTTTTGTTAATATTGGATATCAAAGAGCAAGTGGTGTTAGAGTTGTAGCTACTCGTCCAGCTTGTTTTGTAGAACCTAGGATAGCTAATTTTGAGTTTTAAGTTTTATTTTAAAATTTTAATTTTATTTTTTATATTATAGATTTAATTAAAAAAATATATTAAAAAGATTTTACTAAATGTTAATTATATTTATCTAATTATGAGGTAAAGAATGGAAGAATATAGACGACCTAATAGGAAGAAAAAACCCACTTCAGATAAAGGAAATGTTCCAATTAAAGAGATTCCTATTAAAAAAGGATTTAAAGTACCTGAACATAGATTAACTACTGAAATTACAGAGGTTAAACCTAATAAAATATCTACTCGTGGTTTTGACCAAGTTGATTTAATTTCTAATCTTAGTTATGCTGAAATGGTATTTTTAGTTTTAAGAGGAAAATTACCTTCAGAGAAAGAATCTAAGATTTTTAATCATATTTTAGTTTCTTTTGTTGATCATGGTGTAACTCCACCAAGTACTCAATCTGCAAGATTAATTGCTTCATCTGGTTCTCCTTTAAATAATGCTGTTGCTGGAGGATTACTATCTTTTGGTAAAAATCATGCAGGAGCTATTGAAAAGGCAATGGGACTTTTACAAAATGGAATTAAACGTTTAGATATTAAAAATCTTACTAAAAAACAAATCAATAAATGTATTGCAAAAGTAGCTATTGATATTGTAAATGAATATGAGGCAAGATCTGAGAGAATTCCTGGTTTTGGTCATAGATATCATGATAAAGATCCACGTGCTGTACGATTAATTGATTTAGCTATTTTAGAATCTTCTATAGGTCCACATACTAAATTGGCTCTTGTAATTGAAAGTATTTTGGCTGAAAGAAAAGGAATTTCTTTGAATGTAGATGGTGCTAATGCAGGTTTACTTTCTGATTTAGGATTTGAAAGTGAATTAGGTTTAGGTATTTTTATGATTGGTCGTTTACCTGGTTTAGTAGCTCATTCATTTGAAGAAATGAAAGAAGAAGATAAATTCAGACGTTTTTGTGATTTAGAAGATATTGTTTATGAAGGTTTAAAAAATCAGTCTTTCAAATAAGGTATTTCTAAAATTTTAGTATTTGTTAAACTTAATTTTATTAATTCATTTAATTATTTTTAAATAAGTAGGAAGTATTATATGGAATTTTTTGATGTAATTGAAGAAAGATACAGTATGAGAGGTTTTACAGACCAAGAAGTTGAAAAAGAAAAATTAGATAAAGTTTTAGAAGCAGCTCGTCTTGCACCAACTGGTGTAAATTTCCAACCTTTTAAAGTTTATGTTATTGAAACTAAAAATAATAAAGAAGCTTTATCTGAGATTTATGGTGCTGAATGGTTCGTAGAAGCTCCTTATGTTCTTTGTGTAGCAGCTAATAAAGATGCTGCTTGGACAAGACCTTGGGATGGTAAAAATATTGCAGATATTGATGCTACAATTGTTATGGATCATATTATTCTTGCAGCTACTGATTTAGGTCTTGGAACATGTTATATTGCTGCATTTAAAGCAGATATTGCAAAAGAATTCTTAGAACTTGAAGATAATTGGGAACCTGTATTATTTACTCCACTTGGATATGGTAATGCAGAACCAAGAGATACTCCAAGAAAACCTATTGAAGAATTAGTAGTTTATAAATAATCATTTGATTATGTTAAACTTTTATTTTTATTTTTTTCATTAAATTAATTATTTTAATTTAATTTTTTTATTTTAATTATTTTAGCTATTTTTCAGTTATTTAGCTATTTTATTAGTTATTTAACTATTGGCTATTTTTACCTATTTTAATTACTTTTTTAAATTTATTGGATTTTAATCTTTTGTTAATTCAATAGCTCTATCCCAATCTTCTTGGGTGTAAAATACTTCAAGATCTTCTGCTTTATCAAATTCAACTGTATTTCCATCTATATCTGTTGTTTCGGTTGTAATTAAAATAATGTTTGATTTTTTTAAAAAAGAGTATGAAAAATAAATAA
>JAKSUD010000168.1 GCA_024409185.1 archaeon | reverse complement strand
TTAGATTGATAAGATTTAGTACTAGATTTAGATGCAGTAGATACACTATAATTACGAGTATATGTAGAACTATTACTAAGAGCTTTAGCTACATCCCTATGATAAACATCATTACGAAGAATTCTAATTTGATTAAATTTATCACGTATATCTTTAGGAAGAATATTCATAGTGTCTAGTTTTTGAATTCTTTTAAATTGACTTTCTATATATTCAAAACTTTCAATTTCAAAGATAGTTTTAGTAATTCTTTCACAAACTCTCCCACATAACATAATTGATTCAATTCCATCTCCTTCTACAAGATTCTTTTCCATACGTTCACAATCTAAATAAATAAGTGGGAATTTTTCTTTTAAGAATAAAAAGCTTGCACCAATCATAAATAACCTCCTAAATTATATTTATTAAATAAAATTATTCATCTAAATTAAATACAGAGTCGGCTCCTTTATCTTCAACATCATAATATTTATCTTCATCAAAATTATCTGCACTTATTGTAATAGTCTTTGGTTTACCTTTAGCACTATTAACCTTTGTTTTAGCACTTCCTTTATGTAAAGATCTAGGTTTAGATTTAGATTTAGTATCCAATTTATTATTTTTACCATCATAATCATCTAAAAGAGATTCATAACCTTCATCCCCAAATACACCATCGTCAAAGAAATCATCTTTAAAGTCTTGGTAAACTTCTTCCTCTTCCTTAGGTTTAGAAGGTTTTTTAGACTTTTTCTTAGATTTACTTGAATTTTTATTAGCTTCTTCAGATTCTTCAGCTGCTTTAGCTGCTTTAGTATCAGCTTGAAGTTTAGAAATATCAATAGTTTCCTCTGAATCTAAATCATCAAAGTCAAAGTTAACTGCTTTTTTAAATCTTGATTTAGAAGCAGAACCTGATTTAGAATTAGAACCTCCACTAGAAACAGAATCTGACTTAGAATTAGAACTTGATCTAGGTAAGCCCCCATTAGGAATATTTCTAATATCTGGAATTGGAGCAAATTGAGATTTATTAGTTTTTGATTTAGAAGATTTATCTTTAGAACCTTCATCATTATCTTCAGATTTATCTATATTAAATGCAGGCCCATCAATTGTATTTTCTCTAATAAATTCATCATTTTCATCTTCTTTTTTAGATCTAGAGAATAAATTAGATAATGAGAATCTTGATTTTTTACTACTTTCTTCTTCTACATCATCAATATCTACAAATTCGTCGTCACTCTCTGAAGATAAATGTTCAACCTCAATAACTTCATCCTCATCATCTTTCAAATCACTGAATGAATCACTTACAGCTTCTTTAGCTTTATTAAACATGTTAATTTTACCAAAGACAGATTTTTCACGAATATTTTCATCTTCTTCAGCTTCAAAGTCATCTAAAGTAGTATCACTTGGAGAATCAAACTCAGATGATGATAAATCTACATTTGAAAGAACAGTTTTTCCATTTCTTTTATCTTTTTTATCTTTATATGGACTAACGAATTTTCCTTTTTCATCAAATTCTGCATCTCCACCTTTAGAATAGGTTTTATTAGAAGGCCCTGGAGTATGTAATTTTAAATCAAGATTTAAATCAAAGTGGTCATTATCTATAAGATTTAAAGTTAAAACTAAAGGTATTATAACAAATATAACTGCTACAATAGAATCAATGAATAATGTCCTACTATCACCAGTTATGATTAATTCATAAACTCCAAACACAAGAAGTACAATTAAAACAATAGGAGTAATAAACTTAATAAAAATTATCCAGAAACTATCTGCTTTAATGAAACTTCCTTCATTAAGAGTGTTCATTAATCTATCAGCACCATAAACCCATCCAATAATAACTACTTCAAGTAAAATAGCTAATAAAATAGCGAATTTCAAAAGGAATTCAGATACAACAGCTATAAGATATTGACCCATTCCTGTTGTAAATACAAATGAAGTAAAAATACCAATTAAACAAATATATCTAAGTGATTTAGCTCTTGAAATTCCAAATTTTTCAGTAGCAGAAGATACAAATGGTTCAATAAGGGCAATAGCTGTAGTTAAACCTATAATAAATAAGAGTAAGAAGAATGCAAATCCAATAAGTCCTCCCCATTTTCCTATTGTGTTGAATGCAGTTGGAATTAAAACAAAGAGTAAGTTAAAGCAATCTGCAAAATTAGTATTCACAGCAGAATTTACTTCAATCATAGCTCCTAAAAGACCAAATACAATTAAAGTAAAGAGTATTTGAAAAACAAAACTTACTAAAGCAACAATCCATGCATTATCAACTAATCTAAGTTTAGAGCTATCATCTAAATAACTTGCAAATGAAGTTGAAACAGCCTGCCCTAATAAAAGAACAGAAATTACTTGGGTAAATGCTATTAACCATACATGATAATCAAAAAGACTAGACCAGTTTGGACGGACAATAAGAGACATAGCTACTTTTGATCCATCTAAAGAGAATACAACTAAGAAAATCAAGATAAATAAAATAATCATTGTAGGAACTAATATTAAATTTAAATTAGCTATTCCATCAATTCCTTTTTTAGATATGAAATAAATAGCTCCCCATATAAACATGACAGCTAATCCAATAGGAACTATAATATAAGTTAAAGCATATAAACTGGAGCTTGAATGTAATAATGTTTGACTAAAGAAAGTAGTTGGATTAGCACCCCATCCTTTAAATAAACTAATGAGTACATAGATAAGGTCCCATCCCATTATACAAATGTAAATTGCAAGTAGTAAAAACATTACAAAAATTATAAACCATCCTAAATATTCATAATCACTTTTAATATTAAACAAAAGTTTAGATAAACTAGATTTAAATTTAAATCCTGCTCCAAACTCAAGTATTAAAAAAGGAACCCCTATTAAAACAATAGCTATTATGTAAGGAATAAAAAATGCTCCCCCTCCATTTTCATAAACAAGATATGGAAATTGGGTTAAGCTTGTTAAACCTAAAACAGCACCAATCATAGCCACTACAAAAACAGTAG
>JAKSUD010000167.1 GCA_024409185.1 archaeon | reverse complement strand
ATAATACTTGTGTCTTATTAATTTGTTTTATTTTTTTATTTTTTTATTAAAACAATTTAATTAAATTTATTGTATTAAATAAATCCTATATTTAACTTTTTTCTGTTTTTAAATTAATTTTTTAGCCATATATGGGCCTTTACGTTCATATCCGAATTTACGATAATAATTACGTGCTCCAATACCACTAATAATTAATAATTCTTCTCTATTATTTTTAATAGCTATTTTTTCAGCTTCTTTAAGAAGTTTTTCTCCAAAACCAGTGTGTTGTCCAATAGCTTGTCCTTTTTGACCTATTTTTATCATATTTCCATAAACATGTAATTCACGAACAATAGCTGTAGTTTCATCAATCTCTTCTCTGTGAGCTTTATCTGAAGGTATTCTAAGTCTTAAGAAACCTGCTAAACTTTCTTCATTTTTATCTTCAATTGATAAGAAATGTTCAGTTCCAAGTGTAGCAGTATATTTTTCTTTAAATAGCTGATAATCATCAATAGTATATTCTTCTTTAGTCTTTTTATGACCAATTTCTCTACATCTTATACATTGGCAGTTAATATCTTCTTCATCAAGACGATTATAAACAAGTTCTCCAAGATTAGATTTTTTAACACCTGCTTCAATAAGTGTTGAAGGAATATCTCTTTGAATTCTCATAGTTCTTACCCATTTTGGTAAGATTTTCTTAATTTGAACAATTAAATCAACAGCTTCCTCATCACTATATGGCCTGTATTTTCTTTCTTTCCAAAGGTCATAAAGTTCACTACCTTCTGTAACAAGACAAGGATAAATTTTAAGCATATCTGGTTTAAAGTTATCATTTGTAAATATTTCTTTAAACATTTTTAAATCCATTTCGGGGCATTGTTCAGTTATAGGTTCCTCTCTTGCAAGTGGGAAAAGCCCAGGCATCATATGCATAGCTACTTTAACTCCTGAGTCTCTTAAAATTCTATTAGATTTTATAACATCTTCAACTTGATGTCCTCTTTTTATTTTTTCATAAATATTATTGTAAATAGTCTGAACACCTAATTCAACCCTTGTAACTCCCATTTCTAACATTCTATCAACATGGGATTCCATACAATAATCTGGTCTTGTTTCAAAGGTTAAACCAACACATCTTACTTTTGATTTTTCATTTAATTTTTGAATATCATCGATAAGTACGTAATCATTAGGTTTATAAGTTTTAATTTCATTATTTGAGTAAGGAGGATATTTAATTATATCTGAATAAGTAACTTCTTCAATGTTATCTATTGTTTTGATATTTTCAAGAATCACTCCAAAATCACACATTGCTTTTAAACATTGGCTAACAAACCATTGTTGGTAACAAATATCTTGTGAAGGGAAAGTTCCTCCCATAATAATTAATTCAACTTTATCAATAGGATGACCTACTTTGTGTAATTGTTTTAAACGATTGTAGCATTGTACATAAGGGTGGAATTCAAACATTCTACCTCTTAAAGCAGCAGGTTCTTCTCCTGTATAACTTGGAGGTGCTACATCACTTTCAGGGCAATAGAAGCATCTTCCATGAGGACATTGGTGTGGATGGCACATAACTGCTACAATAGCTACTCCTGAAATTGTTCTTGTAGGTTTTTTCTTTAATAAATTTGATACAATTTTTTTCTCTTCTAAACTTGCATGATCTAGGATTACTGAATTACTCATAAAAGACTTTAAATTTCTATCTCTACATAATTGTCTTTTTTCTACTTCTAATTCACGTCGAGTTTTTATTTTTCCATTAATTATGTTTTCAATTATAATTCGACATGCTTTATCCATTTTTTTAGCTCCTATTTGCTTTATATTAGAATTTATTTTTAGTAAGTATTTAATTTTTTTAATTAATTTTTAGTTTTTATTCTTTAATATATTCTTTATTTTTTAATTAATATATTTATTTAGATATATTTATATATCTGTGAATTTATATTTTTAATTAATTAAAACTTAAGTTGCTTATTATTTAAAATAGCTTTTATAATTTTAAAGAATCATGTTAAATATGTTCTTTTTATTTTACTTAACTATTAAAATTTAATAAGTAATTTTTGTGGAATAATATCGAGGTATTTTATGAAAATTAAACAATTATTAGGTATGGTTGCTGTAGATAATAATGCAAATGATATTGGTAAAATTATTGATGTAGATTTTGATCCATCTAGTGGTAAAATTGAAAAACTTACTATTTCCTTGAAGAAATCTTTTTTATCTAATGAAAAAGTTGAAGTCTCTTTTGATGATGTAAAAAGTATTGGTGATTATGTTTTATTAGATACTGAAATTGAAACTAAACTTGATGTTGAAGATATTGATGAATCAGAACCAGTTATTCAAACTGTTGAAGCTGAAATTGTAGAAGATGATGAGGAATAAGAGTATCTTTTGAATCATTCTAAGTTTATTTAAGTATATTGGTTATTGTGAGGTGGAAAAATGGTAGTTGATGTTAGAGGAGAAACTATTGAAATAGGGTCTTTTATCCGTTATTCTGGTACAGGAACTATAAGTAAAGTTGCTGACTTTAAGGATGAAGATGAAAAAACATGGGTTAAAATTGAAGAACCTGCTTTATGGTATTCTGCTGATTCTTTAGAAGTTGTTAGTGAAAAAGATTTAATTGAAATTGAGAATACTCTTGACGCTGAAGATGCAGTTCAAAAATTAAAAGATGCTCAATTAGATTTATCTGATTCTCTTAATGATATTCAAGGATGTGAAGGTGGAGGATAATTTAAATTATTCTCTTTTATTTTTTTAATTTTTAATAAAATATTTTTTAATTTATCCTTAAACACTTTTTTTATTTTATACTTTATTTTTAATAGTTATCTGCAAATTGTTTGATACTTTTAGCTAATTTTGGACCTATTCCTTCAATTTTTTGTAGTTGTTCTTCAGAGTATGGTCTTAAATCTTCTCTAAATGTATCATATAATGCTCTTGCACGTTTTCTTCCTAAACGTTTTACTCCAATTACAAGAGGTATAATTT
>JAKSUD010000166.1 GCA_024409185.1 archaeon | reverse complement strand
CTCCAGGAAGTTGATAAGTTAAAACATCAGTATCAATTCTTTCACTAATTGGGTTAAGGATACCTTCATATTTGTCTTTTCTTAATTGTTCGAAGTATTTTTTAATAGCATTTAATTGTTTTAAGTCAAGACCAGTTTCAAATTCAGTACCATTTAAAGCAGCTACAATACTTTCAGTTGGAGGTTGTGAAGTACCCCATGCAAGTGGTGAAATAGCAGTATCTAAAATGTCAACTCCTGCTTGACAAGCTGCATAATAACTAATTGGAGTAATTCCACTAGTACAATGTGAGTGTAAGTTAATTAATAAATCAGTTTCTTCTTTTAATCTTGTAATTAATTCATAAGCACTTGCAGGGTCAATTAAACCAGCCATATCTTTAATAGCTATTGAATCACATTCTAAACTTTCAAGTTCTTTAGCAAGTTCTACATATTTATCTACAGTATGAACTGGGCTAATAGTATAACTGATTGTTCCTTGAACATGAGCACCTTGTGCTTTAGCTACTTTAATAGATTGTTTCATATTTCTGATATCATTTAATGCATCAAAAATTCTGAAAATATCTACACCATTTTCATAAGATTTTTCTACAAATTTTGTAACAATATCATCAGGGTAATGTTTGTATCCAAGTAAGTTTTGTCCTCTTAAGAGCATTTGAATTGGAGTTTTTACAAAACACTTTTTAAGTTCTCTTAATCTTTCCCATGGGTCTTCGTTTAAAAATCTTATACAAGTATCAAAGGTAGCTCCACCCCATGCTTCTACAGCATAGTATCCTACTTTATCCATTTCTTCTGCAATTGGGAGCATATGTCTTGTTCTCATTCTGGTAGCCAAAAGAGATTGATGTGCATCTCTTAATGCAGTTTCTGTAATTTTTACTTTCATTTATACACCTCACATCAATTTTTTAACACATGTTATCGTTAATATGGTAACTAGTTAATAATTATGATTTTTTTAATTCTACAATTTAATTGTATTTTAATTTAAGCTCATTTTTATTATTTAAATTGAAATCTGTCATTGTTTTGAACTTAAATTTTAGATAATCTTTCATTATGTTAAATTATAGATTATAATATTATTATGTTTTTTCTATTAATAATACTTAACTATTAATATTAATCTTTAGGAATTTTTAAAAAATAGAAATTGTAATTAAAAAGAAATAGTTTTAAAGTTTAAATAGTATTTTTAAATTTAAAAAAAGTAAATAAGTTAAATGAATTAATCATTTAACGTTCAAGTTTTCCTTCGATGAATGCATTTACATTAGCTGCAGCTTCATCATCTGTAAATTGTATTGGTGGATGTTTCATCACATAAGATGAAATAGAAGTAAGTTGTCCTCCAATTCCTCTTTCAATAGCTAATTTACAACAACGTATTGCATCAATCACACAACCTGCTGAGTTTGGAGAATCTTCAACACTTAATCTAAGTTCAATATTCATAGGAACATCCCCAAAGCTTTTACCTTCCATTCTTAAGAAACAGATTTTATTATCTTTTTGCCATGGAACATAATCACTTGGTCCGATATGAATATCATCATCATCCATACGTTCTGCAAGAACAGATTGAACTGCTTCTGTTTTAGATTCTTTTTTAGAATCTAATCTTTCTCTATTAAGCATATTTAAGAAATCAGTATTTCCACCAGTATTAATTTGATAAGTACGTTCTAATTTAACTCCTCTTTCTTTGAAAAGATTAGCTAAAGTTCTGTGGGTGATAGTTGCACCAATTTGTGCTTTAATATCATCACCAACAATAGGGATGCCTTTTGCTCTAAATTTAGCTTCCCATTCTCGGTCGCTTACGATGAAAACAGGCATACAATTAATATATGCAATTTCTGCATCTAAAGCACATTGTGCATAGAATCTTGCAGCTTCTTCTGATCCAACAGGTAAATAACTAAGTAAAATCTCTGCACCACTTTCTTTTAATACTTTTACAATATCACAAGGTTCTTCATTAGCTATTTTAAAAGTGTTATCTTCTTTGTAATTAGACATATGGTCTGCAACACCATCAAGAATACATCCCATTGATACTTTAACATCTGTTTTTGGAATATCTTCACAGAAAACAGTTGTACAATTAGGTTTTGCAAAAATAGCTTCATCTATAGTTTTTCCAACTTTTCTTTCATCTATATCAAAAGCAGCTACTACTTCAATATCAGTTGGGTCCCAATCTCCAATTTTCCAGTGCATAAGTCCAATTGCATCTTCTGGATTTTTATCTTTATAATAATGAATGCCTTGTATAAGTGAGCTTGCACAGTTTCCAACACCTACAATAGCAATTTTAATTTTACTCAATTTATCCCCTTCAAGTTTTATCTAATACTTATCATATCATACTTTTTAAGTTAGTTCTTAAGTAATAGTTTAATAAGATTAATTATAAATTAAATAGTATAACTTTAATTTTATTGTTTGATATAAAAATAGTTTTGTAAAAAATATACTTAGGATTTTTCTAAATAGAATTAGAATATTTCTTAAATATAATTAGGATTTTTCTTAATAAATTAGAATATTTAATGATTTGGTGGTTTAATGAAAAAAGTTATTTTAATAGCATTTTATTTTAATCAAGTAAATGAAATAGCTTCTAAACGTTTAAGAGCATTAGCTAAATATTTGCCTGAATTTGGATGGGAACCTATTGTTATTGTTCCAGATTTAGGTTTTGTTCCTAGTGAAAATGCTGATTTAAATTGTAGAATAATTACTACTGATTATGAAGATATGTTTTCTAAATATTTAAATAAAATTAAACCATCTAAAAATGTTCAATCTAATGTTTCTGATAAATCCAAATCTCAAAATAATGATTTATCTGGGCAAAATAAAGATTTGTCCCAGGATAAACTTAAAGATTCTACTTCTGTAAGTAATCCTTTAGTCTCTAAAGCTATTTCTATGGCTGGTGAAGTATTTGCTTATCCTGATGGTATGAAATATTGGTATGAACCAGCTTTTAAAGCAGCAAGTGAAATTATTGAAAATGAAGA
>JAKSUD010000165.1 GCA_024409185.1 archaeon | reverse complement strand
GAATACTCTATGGAACGTTATATGAAATGTGCTATTGGTATTTGTGGTCAATGTTGTGTTGATAATACTGGATGGAGAATCTGTGCTGAAGGTCCAGTTTTCACATCAGAACAATTAGCCCAAATTGATGAATTTGGAGTTTATCGTAGAAAAGCTTCAGGTTTAAAAGAGTTTTATAAATAAATTATATTGATGTAATATGAAAGAATATCTTAATAAAATTACCGTTCCGATATTTATTATTATAGTACTGTTGATTATTTCATTTTTTACTATAATTCCAATCTGGGATATGGTTGTTTTAGGTGCAATATTTGGTTATGGTTTAAGACCTATAGCTCGTAGATTCAAACCTAAAGTGAAATATGATTCAGTAGCTATTATTTTAGCAATACTTATTATATTAATCCCAGTTTTATTGTTATGTGGATACATAATCTATGTTATTATTGGTCTTGCAGGATCTTTCACTGCAGGGGCTGGTGTTAATATTGGAGGTTTTAATTTAAATCAAACAGTTGCAATTATTGTACATAATGTTCCAGCACAGTATCAATCTACAGTACAATCATATTCTTCATATATTCCAACTATAACAAATGAGGTATATAACTGGGTTTTAAATTATTGTATAGATATTGTAAAATCTACTCCAGTTTTACTTGTTCAAATATTTACTTTAATGTTTTCAACTTATTACTTTGCTCGTGATGGAGATAGACTTATGGAATATGTTCGTGCATTCATTCCAAAAGAAATGGGTGCTTTTTCCAATAAAATGTTCTATGAAATCGAAACTGTGCTTAAAAGTATATTTTATGGACACTTTTTAACTGCAATCATCATTGGAATTGTTGCGGGAATTGGTTTTGGTCTTTTAGGTTATCCTTATGCTATATTTTTAGCTATTTTAACTGGTATTTGTCAAGTAATTCCAGTTATTGGGCCATGGCCGGTTTATTGGGCATTAGTTATTATTGATTTAATAAATGGAAACTTTACAAGAGCTATTGTAACTTTAATCTTTGGATTTGGTCTTAGTATATGTGATGTTTATATTCGTCCAGCATTAGCAGGTAAATATGCTGATGTTCCTTCAATGATTTTACTTCTTGGATTTATGGCAGGTCCTTTAGTATTTGGTTTAATTGGATTTATAATTGGTCCATTAATCTTTGGAATAACTTATGCTGTTATTAAAGTATATAAAGAAGAAGTAATTGAAGGTAAAGATAAAGATAGTGCTTTTATTATTAAAAAAAAGCTAAATTTGAAGAATAAAAAATAAAATTTAAAATTATATTATTTACAATTAATCAGGAGGTCTAATAATGAAAAAGAATTTTGTACTTTTAGATATTGATTATGTTACTTATGAAGAAAAGCCACTTGTTCGTTTATTTGGTAAAGAAATTGGTACTAAAAAAAGTATTATTGCATTAGATGATTCTTTTATTCCTTATTTTTATATTGTACCTTCTGATATTGAACTTTGTATTTCTGATTTAGGTGAACTTGAAAAAGAGGAAGAAATTAAAATAAATGAAATTGAAGTAGTTACTTTAAAAGATTTCCAAGTTCCAAAAGAATTTATTAAAATTAGTTTTAAACATCCTCAAGAAGTTCCAAAATACAGAGATATAATTCGTGATTTAGATTCTGTAATGCAAATTCGTGAACATGATATTCCATTTTATAGAAGATATCTCATTGATAAAGATTTAACTCCTATGGCTGAAATTGAGCTTGTTGGTGAAGAGTTAGAGGAGTTTGAAAATATTGATAATGATGATGTAACTATTATTAAATTATCACAAGATCCTAAAACAATTAGTAGTGATGTTCAAGACTTTAGGATGATGAGTTTTGACTTAGAAGTTAGAAACCCTCATGGAATGCCAAATCCTGATGAAGATGAAATAATTATGATTGGAATTGACAGTAATGTGGGAATTTCTAAAGTTATATCAACAAAAGGAACAGAATTTGATGAAGATGAAATGAATTTCATTGAAACTGTTTCTTCTGAGAAGGAAATGATTGAATCATTTGTTAAAACAGTAAAAGAAGCTAATATTGATATAATTATAGGATACAATTCAGATAATTTTGATTTCCCTTATTTAAGAGATCGTGCTAAACTTTTAGGTGTTGATTTAGATTTAGGAATGGATGGTTCTAATCTTAAATTCTTAAGAAGAGGTTATACTAATGCAGCTACTATTAAAGGTCTTCTTCATGTAGATTTATATTTAGTTATGAGAAGATACATGTCTTTAGATAGATATACTTTAGAACGTGTTTATCTTGAATTATTTGGAGAAGAAAAAATTGATGTTCCTGGAGATTTAATTTATACATTCTGGGATAATGGTGGAGATGAACTTAAAAATCTCTTTAAATATTCTTTAGATGATGTTGTTTCTACCTTAAAAATAGCTGAACAGACTTTACCTCTTAATTTAGAACTTACTCGTATTGTAGGTCAACCTTTCTTTGATGTAACTCGTATGGCTACAGGTCAACAAGCAGAATGGTACCTTGTAAGAAGAGCTTATGAAATTAATGAAATTGTACCAAATAAACCAAATATTCCTCAAAATAAAATGAAAGAGAGAGGAAGTAATTCTGGTGGTTATGTTAAAGAACCTGAAAAAGGTCTTCATGAAAATCTTGTACAATTCGATTTTAGAAGTCTGTATCCAAGTCTTATTATTTCAAAGAATATCTCTCCAGATGTTCTTATTAAAGAAAATTTAAATAAGTACTCTTACTTTGGTGATGAAACTGGTTATGATGAACTTGATGATGTTGATTTTCAATCAAAGGATACAGAAGATTATTATGTATGTCCTGAACATAATCATAAGTTTAGAAAAGAACCTCAAGGTTTTATTCCATCTGTTATGGGTGATATTTTAGCTGAAAGAGTTAAAATTAAAACTCGTATGAAAGCATCTGAAGATCCAATTATTAAAAAAAGTCTTGATGTACAACAACAAGCTTTAAAAAGATTAGCTAATACAATGTATGGAGTTTATGGATTTTCAAGATT
>JAKSUD010000164.1 GCA_024409185.1 archaeon | reverse complement strand
GTGGTGCACACTTTAGAGAAGATTTCCCTGAAACCGATGAATCTTGGAAAAGAAGCATTGTTATGGGACCAACTAAAATCAAATATATGAAACGTTAAATAGCTAATATCTATTTACTCTCTTTTTTTAAATAATATATTCATTTTAATTATTACGAACAAATAAAAATAGTAAAAAAATAATTCAGCTAAATAAATAACTGAATTTTTATTAAAATATGAATCTAAACTAATTTTTAATTAATTTAAACTAAAAATTTATTCCTCAACATCAGCTGCTCTGAGTTCTTTCATTTCAGAAATAGCTGCAGTAGCTTTAGCTAAAACATCTTCTTCATCAATAGTTAAAACTTTCTTATTTTCCATTAATACTTTACCATTACAAATAGTAGTATCTACATTAGAACCATTTGCAGAGTAAACAATATTAGATGCAAGAAGATTACTTTGAGGAGTCATATTAGCCATATTAGTATCAACTAAGATTAAATCAGCTTTCATACCAACTTTAACTGATCCAATATCTTTAAGATTTAATGCTTTTGCACCATTAATAGTAGCCATATTAACTACTTCATTAGCATTTAATACAGAAGGATTTAAAGTTGAAACTTTTGCTAAAAGTGAAGCGAATTTCATTTCATCAAACATATCAAGGTTATTATTTGATGATGCACCATCAGTACCAAGTCCTACACAAACACCTTGGGATAATAATTCACCAACAGGTGCTGCACCTGATGCAAGTTTCATGTTACTACATGGGTTGTGAGAAACACTTACTCCATTGTTTTTAATCAAGTTTATCTCATTTTCATCTAACCATACACAGTGAGCAGCTACAACATCATCACTTAAGAAGCCAACACTATCTAATAACTCGAAAGGTCTTTTATTATCATTAGCTTCGCCAACATCATCAATTTCCTTAAGGGTTTCGTTCATATGAATGTGGATACCAACATTGTATTTATCTGCTTCTTTTCTAACCCTCTCAAGAAGGTCAACTGAACAAGTGTAACAAGAGTGTGGACCAAACATAGTTGTGATTCTACCATCTGCTGTATTATTGAAATTTTTAATTAAAGAAATGTTTTCTTTAAACTCAACTTCACGTTTTTCAGGAATTCCGAAATCAATCATACCATAGGATAAAACTCCACGAATACCAGATTCCTCAACAGCTTGAGCAACACCATCCATATAGAAGTACATATCAGAAAATGTAGTAGTACCTGATTTAATCATTTCAAGAGCACCAAGTAAAGCTCCAGCATAACAGTAATCTCTGTTTAAATGAGCTTCCATAGGCCAAATATGATCATTTAACCAAGTATCTAAAGCCATATCATCTGCAATACCTCTAAGTAAAGTCATTGATAAGTGAGTATGAGTATTTACAAAACCAGGCATTAAAATTTTACCTTTCCCGTTGATAACTTTATCAACACCTTCATCAATATCATCAGCTATTTCAGCTATTTTATCATCTTTAATTAAAACAGAAGCTTTTTTTTCTTCACATTCTCCATTTCCTAATGGATTTAAGATAGTAGCATCTTTAATCAAAATTTCTTGAGATTCCATTAAATCACCTTAATTACTAAATAAAAGATTATTATTAAATTTTAGTTTAATTAACTTCTAAATATTACTTTAAATTTATAAAACTAATAAATGTAAACATAAAGTAATACCAATTATAATCATTACAATATTACTTGCATATTCTTGAACAATCTCAGGAACATATTCCATTAATTTAGGGCCGATATAAGAACCTAATGTAATAGCACAAAACTCAAATACAATAATATAGGAATATAAATCCAAGTTAATGTAGCAAAAATAACAAGACTATCTGAGCCAAGTAATAAAGCATTAACTTTCTCAGGGAAATTGAGAATATTAGACATCTCAATTAATTGAATCGCAATGATAATTAAACCACAAATAAATTTAAAAGTATCTGCAGGCATATAAAGTAAAATAACGCTTCCTATTAAAAACCCTACAATACTTAAGGCGGTCTCAATACCAAGATAAGTCTTAAGATTATCCCTATAAGTTAATCCATTTACACTTGTTAAAATAAATGTATCAATAACAAGCCCAGATAATAAAAGTACTAGTCCTAACATGTTTTCATTTTATAAAAATAAATTCACTATAACTTAAAATAAGTTAAACTTTAATATTATAATTATTTTATAATATACAATTTGATTAAAAATAAATTTATAACTTTTAGTATATATTAATACATTTAATAATCATTAAATAAAAATAATATAATAAATCTAATAGATTTAAATTAAAATATTAATTTTTAATTGTTATTTAAAAAAAATAATTTAGGAGAATTATATGAAACTTAAAATTGCAATACCTTCAAAAGGTAGAATTAGTGACCCTGCAGTAAATATTTTAGAAAAAGCAGGTCTTGGATTAAAAGATGCAAGTAATAGAAAATTATTCTCAGCTACTTATAATAAAGATATTGATGTAATGTTTGCAAGAGCAGCAGATATTCCTGAGTTTGTAGATGAAGGAATCTGTGATATGGGAATTACTGGCCTTGATCTTATTGAAGAAGCTGAAGCAGATGTTAATATTCTTACAGATTTAAAATTTGGACAAACCAAACTCGTTCTTGCTACACCTGAAAAATCTGAAATTAATAGTATTAAAGATATGAAAGATGGAATGACAGTAGCTACTGAATTCCCTCATCTTACAGAAAAATACTTTAAAGAGCAAAATTTAGATATAAAAATTGTTAAATTAACTGGTTCAACTGAAATAGCTCCATTTATTGGAGTAGCTGATGCTATAACTGATTTAACAAGTACAGGAACAACTTTAAATATGAATCACTTAAAAGTAGTAGAAACAATATTAAAAAGCTCTATTAAATTAATAGCTAATAAAAAAGCTTACAAAGAAAAAACAAACCTTGTTGAAGCTGTAAGTACAAGTATTAAAGGTGTACTTGAAGCTGAAAGGAAAAAATTAGTTATGATGAATGTAGCTAAAGATAAATTATGTGAAGTTCAAAAAGTTATGCCAGCTATGAGTGGACCAACAATTTCTGAAGTTTTATC
>JAKSUD010000163.1 GCA_024409185.1 archaeon | reverse complement strand
AAAAGAAAAGCAAAAATAAATAAAAAATTAAAAAAAGCTAAAAAATATTTAAAAACTATTTAAAAATAAATAAAAAAATTAAGAAAAGATAAAAAATGTTTAAACTAAATAAAAAATTTAGACTTTAATAAAAGCCTAAATCATCTACTGGATTAGGAATTTTAAGTTTTTTTCCTTCAAATAAACTAAATTCTGCATCAATATTTACAATTTCATCCTCTGGACATTCAAAAATATCATCAGTTAAAACAACAAGATTTGCAAGTTTTCCTACTTCAATAGAACCCATAATATGATCTAAACGCATTCTTCTTGCATTAACCATAGTATATCCATCAAGTAACTGTTTTAAAGTGAATTTAGCACTTGCAGGAGGACGACAACCATCTTCATATAAACTGAAATCATGAGTAAGCATATATGGTTCTACCCTAGTCATTCCAATTTGTATTCCTAAAAATGGACTAATACGAGTTAAACCAAAAGGATCAACAGTATCACTAGAAAATCCTACTAAAGGACCATCTTCAAGAATTGCGGTATAATCCATCATATTTCTCCAACGTTCTTCTCCGAAAAATTGTTTAGGAGAATCTTCGGGGTCACCAGCCCAATGTGGAGTGAAATCCACATACATTCCAAGTTCAGCTATACGATGAACATCATCTGGATGGATGATTTCACAATGGGCAAGAGTTACCAAAATAGACCAATCATCTCCACAGATTTTTTGTGCGGCTTCTACTGCATCACACATTACACGGAAACTTCCATCAGCTACACAGTGAACATGAAAATCAAGTTTTTCTTCATTTAAACGAACCAACACATCCCTAATTTGTTCCATTGTAGCATGGGCTTCTCCATAGTTCTTACCTTCAGGGTCATTGTGGAATGGTTCTGTACTTAAAACATCACCAAACTCAGTAGAACCATCCATAAAGAATTTAACTGTATTACAACGAATATGTTTAGTCCCATAGGTTTTTTGATATCTTTTTGCTCTTTCAATAGCTATTTCAATGTTTTCTATCCTATCAAGCATAGAACATCCATCATAATATAAATTTAATTCTCCTTTTTGGTCAAGATTATAAATATATTGTAAATTTTCTTCAGATTCAATAACTGCATCCATAATACAAGTTATACCAAAGTGCCTAAAAGTATCAAGTACTATTGCACCAGTTTCTTCAGTAAAACATGTAGGAGGTCTCCAATTTATTGCTTCAAATACCCCAATATCTCCTGAAGATATACTTTGGTGACACCATCCAGTATATTCTCCATTTTCATCTTTTACAAAATGAGGATCAGATATAGGACTAATAGAGTGAGGAATTCCATTTTCATCTTTAAGCATTTCAAGAGCTACACTATTGTATAAACATCCATGACCAGTATCATCTTGAATACGAGCAGGCCTATCTGAAATAATAGCATCCAAATCTTTCTTATGAGGTCCTTCACTACCAAAAGTACTACTCATATAACGAGCATAGCAGAAGTAAGGTCTTTCTTCTTTAGGATATTTTTTAGAAAATCTTTCAATATTAGCAAATAACTCATCTTTATCTTCAACCGCAGGTCCAAAAACAACCCATAAACCTCTAGCCATAATCCCTGGATGAGTATGACCATCAATAAGACCTGGAAGTACTGTTTTTCCTCCTAAATCAATTATCTCAAATTCTCCGTCTTGAGCTTCAACAAAACTTTTAACTTCATCGTTAGAACCAACAGCTACAAATTTATCCTCATCAATAGCTATTGCTTCAGCCCATTCCATTTCTGGATTTTCAGTCCAAATTTTACCATTAATTAAAATCTTTTTAACCATTTAAAATACTATTAACTAAAAAAATTTATGATACTCTTTTAAAACACGATTAAATAGAAAATTTATGGGGACCATCTTGTTCTTGTGTTTCGACATAAAGAATACGATTTTCTATATCATATACAGATTGATTTACACTTTGTTCTGAAGAGCATAATTTTCCTTCTTCATTAAAAATAGCTTCTCTTTTAGGATTAATGAAATATTTTTTAACTGTTTGTGAAAGTTCTTCAAGTTCAGATAATGGAGCATCAACAGTTATATCAGCATAATCAGCTAAATCACTATACCAAACAGGATCAGTTTCATCACGATAAAGATTAGTAAATCTTATTTTATGTAAAGTATCGAAGAAATCTTCTATAGTTTCTAATTTATCATAATTTTCTACAACAATATTATATCTTTCTAATCCTTGAGCATGAGGAGTTACATTTGCTATTTTAGTTACATTTCCTTCTGCAGTAGTAGATGTTGCAATTGTACCATCATCATTAAATTTTGCACCTGTCATATAAAAATTAGCAAGTATATTACTTTCAATGATACTAAGTTTACCTTCTACAAATTCTAAAATGTAAGTTTTTCCTTCAGAATCTGAAATCATAAAATGTACTGCTAATGGACCTAATGAATAAATATCACAATAATCTCTAACATATTCAATTGCTTCTTTAGCACTACCAAAGTTATCTAAAATAAATCGTCCTAACATAAAAGAGGATAATTTTTCTTTTGTTTCAACTTCTGCAACAGTATAAGACTCTAAATCATTAGATGGGAGAATATTGATATTGTAAACAAGACCTGCTTCATTAATTCCTTCAAAAGTGAAAAAAGGTGCGATTTTTACAAGATCTTCATGATTATTAACTCCATTAATAATATCTAAACAGGTTTCTTGAGTAAATTTATAACCACCAATACCAATATTTTTATATTTTGCATCATCAACACGAATTAATAAAGTAGTAGAATCATCATAAGTTAAATCATAGCTTCTTCCATATAAACCATTTTTAGCAAAAGAAGTACATCCAAATAATAAATCCTCAAGAGTTAATCCTTCAAAAAAACTTTTTGCAAAGTCATAATCCAAACCACTAAGTTCACATTCAAATAAAAATTCATCATGTTGTTTCATATTATAGGGGTTATTACTCATATTAATATCTCCTAATTTAATTAAATTTATAAACAGACAAATATAATAATTATAATTTAATATAATTAATTATATATTATTTATATTTTATTAATTCACCTATATATAATAGAT
>JAKSUD010000162.1 GCA_024409185.1 archaeon | reverse complement strand
TTTTTATATATAAATTTTTATATTTAAATTTCAATCAACTATGCATATTTTATTAATAAATATATAAAACATAAAATACAAAAGTATAAAATGTATTAATAAATACTATTTATTTAATCATAATTATTAAGGGATTATAATGGAAATTCTAAAATATGATAAAGAAACTGTAAATGATTTAATTAAAAGATCACAAGCAGATATTAATGAAATTTTAGCTATTGTTAGCGATATTCTCGTTGATGTTAAAGAAAATAAAGATGAAGCTATTAAAAGATATACTGCTAAATTTGATGGTGCTGAATTAGATGATTTAAAAGTTTCAGATGAAGAAATTAAAGAAGCTTACGATTCTTTAGATGATAATTTAATAGATGCTCTTAAATCTGCATCAAAAAATATTGAAAAATTCCATAAAGCACAAATTCCACAAGAATGGAGTATGGAAGTAGATACTGGAATCACTGCAGGACAAATTATAAGACCAATTAATAGTGTTGGATGTTATATTCCTGGAGGTAGAGCAGCTTATCCATCTTCAATTTTAATGACTGTTATTCCAGCAAAAATAGCTGGTGTTGAAAGAATTATAGCATGTACACCTCCTTCTAAAGAAGGTAAAATTATGGATGCAATCTTAGTAGCTGCAGACTTAGCAGGTGCTCACGAAATCTATAAATGTGGTGGAGCTCAAGCTATTGCAGGTATGGCTTATGGAACTGAATCTATTGAAAAAGTTGAAAAAATTGTAGGGCCTGGAAATGTCTTTGTAACTGGTGCTAAAAAGCTTGTTTACGGAGATGTAGATATTGAATTCCCTGCAGGACCATCTGAAGTTTTAGTACTTGCAGATTCAACTGCAAATCCAGAGTATCTTGCTCATGACTTTTTATCACAAGCAGAACATGACCCTAATGCATCATGTTTCTTAGTAACTGATGATGAAAAAATAGCTGAAGAGTCAAAAGTTTTAATTGAAAAATTTGCAAAAGAAGCTGTTAGAAGTGAAATTATTGAAGAATCATTAGCTAAACATGGACATATTATACTTTGTGATAATATGGATGATGCTATTGACTTTACTAATGAATATGCTCCTGAACACTTAATCATCACAACTAAAGATGATGAAGCGGTTCTTGCTAAGATTAAAAATGCAGGTTCTATATTTATGGGACCTTACTCACCTGTAGCTGCAGGAGATTATGGATCTGGAACTAACCATGTTTTACCAACAAGTGGTGGAGCTAAAATGTATTCTGGTCTTTCAACAGAAGCTTTCCTTAAAAAACCTACTGTTCAAACTATTACTAAAGAAGGAATAGAAAAATTATCTAAAACTGTTCTCCCAATAGCTGAATATGAAGGTTTCTTTGCACATGCAAACTCTGTTAAAGTTAGATTAGATAAAGAATAAATTATTATTTAATTTTAAAAAATTAATTAAATAAATTTTAATTTTTAAAATAAAAATAATTAAAAAATAGCTAAAATTTATTAATAAAAACTTATAAAAACTAATATATTATATTAATAATTATTATTAATTAAAAAAATTGATATTGATAAAAAAATTAAAAATATTAAATTCAGGTAGATAAAATGGATTGTTTATTACGTGATTTAAGAAGAACTCATTACTCAAAAGATGTAAATCCAGATATTACTGGAGAAGAAGTTCAATTAATGGGTTGGGTACATGAAATTAGAGATTTAGGTGGAATCATCTTTGTAATTATCAGAGACAGAGATGGTCTTATACAAATTACTGCACCAAGTAAAAAAGTAGATGCAAGTATTTTAGAAGATTTAAGAGCTTTAAGAAAAGAATCTGTTGTAGCTGTTAAAGGTACTGTTCAAGATGCTGGAAAAACTCCTAATGGTGTAGAAATTATTCCTGCTGAAATCACTTTATTAAACTTAGCTAACCAACCATTACCAATGGATCCAACTGAAAAAGTTAAAGCTGAAATTGATACAAGATTAAACTCAAGATTCTTAGATTTAAGAAAAGCGAATGTTAGTTCTATTTTCAAAATAAAAGCTAACATGTTTAAAACTATCCGTAATTACTTCGATGAAGAAGGAATTATTGAAATTAACACTCCTAAACTTGTAGCATCTGCTACCGAAGGAGGAACTGAACTTTTCCCAATTACTTACTTCGAAAAAGAAGCTTTCCTTGGACAATCTCCTCAATTATATAAACAAATGATGATGGGTGCAGGATTCGATAAAGTATTCGAAATTGGTCAAATCTTCAGAGCAGAAGAACACGATACTTTAAGACACTTAAACGAAGCTGTTTCTATCGATATGGAAGCTTCCTTTATGGATGATGTTGATGTAATGAAAATCTTAGACAATATGATTACAAGAGTTCTCCAATCTACTAAAGAAAATTGTAGCGGGGAGCTTGAAAATATTGGCTTTGAATTAGATATTCCAGAAGGACCATTCCCAGAAGTTAAATACGATGATGCTGTAGACATTATTAACTCTAAAGGAATTGACATGGAATGGGGTGAAGATTTATCTAGAGAAGCTGAAAAAGCTTTAGGTGATACTCAAGAAGGTTTCTACTTCTTAACCGATTGGCCATCAGCTATTAAACCATTCTATGTAATGCCTAATGAAGACAGACCTGAAATCAGTCATGCATTCGATTTAATGTACAAAAACTTAGAAATTTCATCTGGTGCAACTCGTGTACACCAATATGATGTTTTAGTTAAACAAATGGTCGAACGTGACTTAAACCCTGATGGATTTGGCGCATACTTAAAAGCATTTGAATATGGTATGCCTCCTCATGCTGGTTGGGGTGTAGGTGCTGACAGATTAGCTATGGTTTTAACTGGTGTTGAAAACATTAGAGAAACTGTTCTCTTCCCAAGAGATAGACACAGATTAACTCCATAAGTAAAATATTTAATATTTTACTTTATTTCTTTTTTTATTAATTTATTTACCTATTTCTACTTTATTTTTTTTATTAATTTAATTCTTTTATTATAATATTTAAATAAAAATTATTAAACTCACCATCTTAAATAAAAACAATTATACTTTTCACCACTAATTAAACAATTCACTAATTGTTTTGATTGTAAATCAATAATT
>JAKSUD010000161.1 GCA_024409185.1 archaeon | reverse complement strand
AATTTAAAAAGAGTAATAAGTTAATAAATTTAACTTATTTTTTTATTTTTATAATTTTAAAAAAGTAATAAGTTAATAAATTTAACTTATTTTTAATTTTAGTATTTAATTAAATAAAATACAAATTACTGTTTAAAAACTCTGGATCACTTGTTACATCGATTCCCATAGCTTTTAAATCTTGTTCATCTTTATCATTTAATATTGCAGTACTATGTGCCTTACAAGATCTTAGTTCTTTAAGTTTTTCTGAAGCTAATTTTGCATTTTTATCTCCTGTAGCAGATATTACAAGGGATGCTAAAATATCTTCTACACTTAAACTTGCTTTATTTTGACCTAAAGTTTTAGTTTTTAACTCTTCCATAGCTTCAAATACTTTTGGTGAAATTAAATGAGTTTCATCATCAATATTAGCAATATGTTTTATAGCATTTAAAATAGCTGCACCTGCTGCAACCATCTTTTCAGAGCTTTTTCCTGTAATCATAGTTCCATCTTTAAGCTCAATTACAAAACCATCTAAGTTTTCATTACTAGTTTCTTCTTGTTTTGCTTTAACATATTCTCTTGCAGCTACAACACATTTTCTATCTTCAACAGATGCACCAATTTCTCTCATTAAAAGTTCGCTACGTTCAAGAGATTCTAAGCTTATTTTACCTTTCTTATAATCTCCTTCAGCTATTAAAAATCTTCTAATGATTTCTTGCTTAGCAGCTTCTCTACAGACTTCATCATCACTTATACAGAAACCTGCTCTATTAACTCCCATATCTGTTGGGGATAAATATTCAGATTTTCCTGTGATTTTTTCAATAATTCTTTTTACAACAGGAAATGCTTCTAAATCTCTATTATAATTAACAGCTAATTCACCATATGCATCAAGATGATAATTATCAATCATATTTACATCTTTTAAATCAGCTGTAGCAGCTTCATAAGCAATATTTACTGGATGTTTTAAAGGAATACTCCATATTGGGAAAGTTTCAAATTTAGCATATCTTACTTTTTTACCTTTTTTATATTCATGGTATAATTGAGAAAGACAAGTTGCAAGTTTACCACTTCCACCTCCAGGAGCAGTTACAACTACTAAAGGTTTTGTAACTTCAATGTATGGATTTGCACCGTATCCTGCATCACTTACAATGGTTTCAACATCAGTTGGATATCCTTTTGTATAAAAGTGTTTATAAACTGTAATTCCTCTACGTTTTAATTTGTTTATAAACATTTCAACTCCAGGTGATTCTTCGTATCTTGTAACTACTACACTATTTATACTAAGGTTGTATTTTCTGAATGTATCAATTAAACGCATTACTTCTAAATCGTAGGTAATACCAAAATCTTGGCGAGTTTTATTACTAATAATATCTCCTGAGTAAATACAGATTATGATTTCTGCATGATCACTCATCTTCTCTAAAAGTTTGATTTTAGCATTTTCATCAAAACCTGGTAAAACTCTCATTGCATGTTTATCATGAACAAGTTTACCACCAAATTCTAAATAAAGTCTTTCACTTTCCCCTTCGTTTATACGTTTTAGAATGTGTTTTGATTGTTCTTCGATATATTTTTCAGCATTAAAACCTTGTTTCATAGTGAATCAATTCCCATTATTAAGTAATAACTATTAAATGGTTGATTAATTGTAGTGAGGATTTAGTGATACAATAATTTTATAATAGTTACTTATTAATGTTTATTTTTTTTATTTCTTAAAACTTTTGTAAATCTTTTAAAATATTTTTTTATAACAGTGTTATCTTATTAAATTTATTAGTATGTTTTAAAACAATATACAAAACTTTAAATAGTTTTTATTTTATACTATTCTTAATTATTAGAAAAATAAATAGATATTAATGTATTAATAAAGTGAAGGAGGTATTTTATGGAAAATTATGATATTCTTATTATTGGTGCAGGACCTGCTGGTTTAAGTGCTGGTTTATATGCGGGTAGACAAAATTCAAAAGCTTTAATTTTAGATAAAGGATTAACTGGAGGGTTAGGTCTTGAAGTGCCTATGATGGAAAATTATCCTGGTTTTGAAGCTATTTCAGGTTTAGATTTAATTGTAAAAATGAAAAATCAAACTGAAAAATTTTGTGAAATAAAAGAACATATAATGATTAAATCTATTAAAAAAGAAGAAGATGGATTTTTACTTGAGATAAAATCAATTCATGATCTTGAAGAGAAAATTGATGAAATCTTTACAAAATCTATTATTTTAGCTACAGGTGCAAGTCACAGACATTTAAATGTTCCGGGTGAAGATGAATATTTAGGAAGAGGAGTTAGCTATTGTGCTACTTGTGATGGAATGTTTTTTACAGGCCGTGATGTTTTAATGATTGGGGGTGGCAATAGTGCTGCTCAAGAAGCTATTTTCTTAAAAAACCTTCAATCTAATGTTAAATTAGTTCATAGTGGAAGAAAACTTCGATGTGATAAACACCTTCAAGACCTTCTTGAAGAAAAAGAAATTCCAATAATTTTAAATGCTAAACCTAAAGAAATTAAAGGTAATATGATGGTAGAATCAGTTATATTTAATATAAATGGTGAAGAAGAGGAAATTCCAACAAATGGAGTATTCATTTCTCTTATAGGTAATAATCCTTCAAATGAATTAGCTAAAGAGTTAGGTGTGGCTTTAGATGAAGATGGTTATATTATAACAGATAAAAATCAAGCTACTAATATTGAGAATGTATATGCTGCAGGAGATATTACTGGTGGACTTAAACAATGGGTTGTAGCTTGTAGTGAAGGAGCAATTGCAGCTACTTCAGCATATAAAAATTTAGAAAAACTTTAAAAATAAGAATAATTATATAAATGTTAACAATAATATTAGTATACATACTATAATTTTAATTTAAGGTTTTATTATGTCAATTGAAGATTTGTTATTATATATTGCAATTATTTTAATTGCTACTGTTATTTTAATGGTATGTAATTGGCTTATTCCAATAATAGCTATTTTACTTGTTATTTATTTAGTTTATAAATATATTAAAGAAAAAAATCAAAAATATTAATTTTTAGTTTTTTTATTTATTTAGTCTTTTTTTATTTATTTAGTTATTTTTTCTTA
>JAKSUD010000160.1 GCA_024409185.1 archaeon | reverse complement strand
AATTCCACCTTTACCATAAATAGCTATTTTCTTTTGTTTATCCATTTTAACACCTATTTAAGAACTGTTATAATATACTCTATTACTTTTATTTATAATATGTTTAAATAAATATAATTTTCTTATAAAGTTTTATTTATGATATGTTTAAATAAATATAATTTTCTTATAAAGAATCTCTTGGGATTAATTTATATACAAAATCACTTTCTCTTAATTTTTCATCAATAGCTATTGCAACATTTGAACCTTTTTTAGCATCTTTAATTGGTTTTCCATCAATTTGCATAGATTCAATTACATGAGTTATAGAACCTGTTGTTGGTCCTTGAATCATAATTTCATCACCAATAGCTAAATCATCCCATATTTTAAGTTCAGCTACTTTAATTTTATTATAATAATTAACAACCTTAGCAATGTCTTTTTTAATATATTTAGATTGATTATCTTCACTTATTTCATAAGGTTGATTAAAGTAAAATCCAGTATCATATCCACGATTAAATACTTTTTCAAGCTCTTCCATCCATTCTGGATTGTACTTGTAATTACCTTTGTCTTTATTATACAAATCAATAGCTTCTCTATAAACTTTAACTGCAGTAGCTACATAATCTGGAGAACGGGCTCTTCCTTCTATTTTAAATGAATCAATTCCTGCTTCAATAAGCTCTGGAATATGCTCAATTAAAGCCATATCCTTTGGAGAAAAGAAGTTTGTTCTATAAGTATCATCATAAGATTTTGTAATTATAAAAGACTCATATTCACATTCGGAAGTATTAATAACTCTATCGGATTCATTTTCTTCAAAACTAAGTTTCCACTCTTTTCTACAAGGTTGAAGACAATCTCCACAGTTTGCACTTCTACCATAAAGACCATAACTTAAGAAACATCTACCTGAAATTGCCATACACATAGCTCCGTGAATAAATGTTTCTACTTCAATAGTAGAATTTGATTCTTTAAGTTTAGCTGTTATGCTCTTAATTTCTTCTAAAGAAAGCTCTCTTGATAAAATAGCTCTTTTAACACCTAATTTTTCAAGTGCTTTAAGAGAATAATAATTAGTGGTATTTTCTTGAACACTTACATGTGCTTCAAGACCATTTTCAATAGCTAATTCAATTAATGCAATATCTGATAAAATAACTCCATCTGCACCATATTCTTTTAAATAAGGAAATTGTTGAATTAAACGTTCAATATCTTTATCTTTCATTATAGTGTTTGTACAGACATAAAGTTTAGCACCATATTCTTTACATATTTCACTTGCTTTTTTAATATCTTCAAGTGAAAAATTAGATGCATTAACTCTCATATTTGACTCTTCAAGACCAATATAAACTGCATCTGCACCATTTTTTAATGCACTTGTTAAGGAAATAAAATTTCCTGCAGGAGCTAATAATTCTACCATAATATCACGTATTCACTTAACATACTAAAAATATAATTAAACTATAAAATAAAAAAAATAAAAAAAGAAAATTAAATATAAATTTAAAAATTTTATATAAAAACTAATAAATTTAAAATTTTGTATAAAAATTAATAAATTTAATTAAATTATAAAACTTTTAAAAGTTTATTATAGGATTCTGGTTCTAAATCTTCAGGAATTTCAGTTGGATATTCGCCACTAATACAACCAGAACAAATATCTTTCTCATCAAAACCAACAGCTTCAATAAGACCTTCAGTACTAATATAACCTAAAGTATCAGCACCAATTTTTTGTCTAATTTCTTCTATTGTGTAATGATTTGCAATTAACTCTTCTTTAGTTGCCATAGCTACTCCATAGAAACAAGGAGCAATAACAGGAGGACAACCAATCATCATATGAACTTCTTTTGCACCAGCATCTTTTAAAATTTTAATTAAAGATTCAGAAGTTGTTCCTCTTACAATACTGTCATCTACAACAACAAGACGTTTTCCTTCAATTTCAGATTTCATTGGATTAACTTTAAGTTTTACAGCAAGTTCTCTTTCTTTTTGAGTTGGCATAATAAAAGTTCTTCCAACATAACGATTTTTAATTAAACCTTCACCATATGGAATTCCAGATGCTCTTGCATATCCAATAGCTGCTGGAATAGAAGAATCTGGAACAGGTATTACTAAATCAGCTTCAACTGGGTACTCTTCATATAACTTTGCACCAATATTTTTTCTAACAGCATAAACTGATTTTCCATCAATAACACTATCAGGACGAGCAAAGTATACATATTCAAAGGTACAATGAGCTTTTCCAGAACCTTCAGCACAGGATAATTTACGAGATTTAAGTTCATTATCTTCAATATAAACAAGTTCTCCAGGTTCTAAATCACGAATTAAACTTGCACCAATAACATCAAAAGCAACAGTTTCAGAAGCTAAAACATAAGAATCATCAGTTTGACCTAAAGCTAAAGGTTTCATAGCCATAGGATCTCTAATAACATAAAGTTTATGATTAATTAATATTACTAAAGAGTAAGCTCCTTGTAATTTAGATGCAACAATATCTAAAGCATCTAAGGTTTCTACACCATTTCTACATTCTTCTTTAATTAAGTATGCAATAATTTCAGAATCAGTAGTAGTTCTAAATAAATAACCTTTTTTAGTAAGTTCTTGTCTTAATGCACCAGAGTTTACAATATCACCATTATGAGCAATAGCTATAAATCCATCACATAAATCAGTTACAAAAGGTTCTGAATTTTCAAATTGGGATCCACCAACAGTAGAGTATCTTACATGACCAATACCTACATTACCTTTCATTTGTTCAAGTTTAGCTTTATTAAATACATCAGTAGCTAAACCCATACCATAATGATGATTTACACCAAATTGACCACAAGTAGTTATACCAGAGGATTCTTGTCCTCTATGTTGTAAAGCATATAATCCATAATAAATTGAAGTTGAAACATCCTTAGAAGGATTTTTTGAGTGTATTCCAATAATACCACATTTATCTTTCAATATAAAGTCTCCATAGAGTTAATAAATATTTGTAAAATTAGTTTTAATAACTAATGTATATAAATATATTTTTCATAGTATTTAAAAATAATTTTTCATTAAGAATATATATTCAAAAATAGTAAAAAATGATTAAAAAAATTATAA
>JAKSUD010000016.1 GCA_024409185.1 archaeon | reverse complement strand
GGTGATTTTATGAATATTAAAAAGTTATTTTGTGTTCTGTTTATTACTGTGATGTTATTATCTGTTCCTTGTGCTTATGCACTTGATTCTGATACAAATGATGATGTTAAGGAAGTTCAAGATGATGTTAAACCAGTATCTTCTGAAATGAAATAGAACAAGTAGATAATTCAATGGATAAAAAAGTTGATCCTAATAAGAATTCTGTTAATTCACCTTCATCTTCTGTAAAAATGAATGAATTTGCTAAAATATCAATTAATTTAGGAGCTACTGCTGTTAATGATTTAAAAGTTCCAAAGAATCCACAAAATATTAAAAATTCAATTAAAACAGAAAATACTCCTTCTAAAAATGAAGCAGAAAATAAAATATCAGAAACTAAAAGTAAACTTTCTGATCTTAAAGAATTAATGAATAAATGTATTAATAAGAAGAAATTGGCTCCTGGAGATTTGAGTCCATATTTTAATAGGTTAAAAGTTGCTGACCATTATATGGAGTTAGCTGATGAAAAATTTTTTGAAGGTGACTATGTTAGGGCTATAAATTGTGTTATATCTGCAGACAAAGTAATGTTTGAAGTTTATGGAAATATACTTCTTATTGATGCTGAGATTGATTCAATCAAAGGTTAATTAGGAGTTCCTTTTTTTATCTTTTTTTATTAATTTTTCATTTTTCTTTTAGAATGATAAATAATAATTTGTCTTCCTAAATTTTTTATAATTTTTTATTAAAATTTAAATATTTTATAAATTATATAACTAAATATGAGAATATTTGATAATAATAACACTTTTTTAATTTCAGCAGATGCATTAAGAGCAATTACAGATGGAATATTTGCAGTAGCTATGACAATGTTAGCTTTAATTATTTTTATTCCAGATAAAGGAGAATTAAGCCCTATATTACTTCAAGGATATTTACATTCATTAACTTATGAAGTTGTTCTTTTTGCTTTATCTTTTATTATTCTTGGGTCCATTTGGATTAGTGAGCGTTATCTTATAGAATCTATTGAGCAAACTAATGAGAAATTAATGTGGTTAACTTTAATTATCTTAATGTTTGCTGTTTTAATTCCAATTTCATTATCATTAATTTTAAATTTTGCTATGGAATTTCCTATTTTTGCTTATATTTTTCATTTAAATCAAATAGCTATTGGATTATTGATGGTTATTCAGTGGTATTATATCTATAAAATGAATATGCAAATTCAAAATAGTGAGGAAACTGGAATTGATCGTTTTAAAGATTTGTTTCTTAAAAACTATAATTTTAATAAAAACCTTTTAAATATTATATTTTATCCAATTATAGCTTTTATAGCACTTTTAATATCTTTTAAGTTTCCATTATTTAGTAATTTTATCTATATCTTGATATTATTTAAATCATTAATCTTAAAAATTATTAATAATTTAATTTTTACAAATTTGGTAGAAGATAATAAATATTTCATATTTAAAAATAAGATAGATAAAGCTTATATTGATGGAATAACAAGTATTTTAGCTAATAATCCTGATCTTATCAAAGAAATTAAAAATGATGATAAATTACAAGAATTATTAGTTAAATATGATGATTTGATTAATAAATATAAAAATCATCCAGATTACTCTAAATATTTTGAAGATTTTGAAAAAATAGAAGATGAAGAAGAACTTAATATTTTTATTCTTAAAACTCTTAATGAACTTTCTCATTCAAAAGAACTTGGATTTGATTTTTATTTAAATCATAAATAATTTTATTGTATAATATATGTGGAGGATTTAATATTTTTAATACAAAATATATTTTATCATTTTTATTAATTCTGTTTATTCTATTTTCAGCGATTTCTATATCAAGTGCAACTGATTTTACAGAAATTTAAGATGCAGTTGATAATGCTAATGAAAATGATACAATTGAACTTAATGGAAATTATACAAGTAATGGTGAAGTTATTCATGTAAATAAGAGTGGATTAAAATTTGTAGGTAAAAATTCAACCACTTGATGGAAATAATTTATCCTCTATTTTTAATGTATCTTCTAGTAATGTTAAATTTAATAATATTAATTTTATTAATGCTAATGGAGTTCGTGGTGGAGCTATTTATACCTCTGGAAAAAGTACTTATATTGAAGATTGTAATTTTACAAATTGTAACTCTACATGGGGTGCAGGTGTCTTCTTTGAAGGAATTGACGGTACTGTTGTAAATTCTAATTTTAAGAATAATCATGCTACTTATGGTGTTTCTATTTATGTAAATGCTGAAAATACCTCTGTTTTTTATTCAAATTTTATTAATAATACTGCTATAAATTGTGCACCTGGAATTTTTGGTAATGCTTCTAATTTATATGTAGTTGGATCTAATTTTATTGATAATCATGCAGGTTATACTGGTGGAGGTATTACATTAAATAATGGTGAAAATGACTCTATTTTAGGATGTACTTTTATAAATAACTTTGGAAGTCTTGGAGGTGCTATTAATTGGGGTACTCCTAATGGTATGGTTTATATGTGTAGTTTTATTAATAATAGTGCTGATATGGGTGGTGCTATATTATGGCGTTCCCCTAATGGGACTGTAGAGAATTCAATATTTGATGGAAATAAAGCTGAAATAGGTAATACTTTTACTAAAGGAAAAGATGTGGATGTAAGTTTAAATAAGGATTACTGGGCTGTAAATGCAAGTACTGCTCGTGAATTTAAAAAATATAAATTTGTAACTTATTATGATACATATGATAATGGGACAATGTTTGAAGTATCTTATGCTCCTAATTCCTGGGTTTTAATGAGTATTTTTAATGATTCTGAAGTGATTTATGGAAAAAATGCTAAATTTTCTGTTGCTTTAGACACTCTTACTGATGGTAAAGAGTACGTGGAAATGGAAGGTATTTTACCTGATTATACTACAAGTATTCGTATTAATAATAAAAAACCTATTCTTTTAACAATACCATTTGATGGTATAGCCCAATTTGTTGTAAAAGTAGATTCCTTATATTTGAATATTGTAGCTAAAAGTCCTATTACTGGTTTAGAAGAAAGCTCTCTTTTAATTAAATCTTTGATTGAAAATAATGAAAGTAATAGTACAAAAACTAATTTAAAATTAGAATGTAATGGTATTTCTATGGAAAATACAGGCAGTTCTTTATTTTTATTAATAATTTCATTATTATCTTTACCAATTTTAAAACGTAAAATATAAGTTAAAATATGTTTTTTACTTTTATTTTTTAATTTTATTTATTTAATTTAATTCTTTTTTTATTTTAGAATATTTTAAATTTACTTATTAATTATTCCAAATTATATTTGTAAATTATCACAAATTATAAGTATGAATTACCACAAATTGTAAGTGTAAATTATCACAAATTATAAGTATGAATTACCACAAATTATAATTATAAATTATTAATGTTTTTTGTATTGGTTAAAAAGGATGTTTTTTATGAATGAAATTTATCTAAAACGAATTGTTGATGATATTTTAGAAAAACGCTTAAAAATGGTTGGTTCTATTGTTATTGTAGGTCCCAAATGGTGTGGTAAAACAACAACTGCAGAACAACATTCAAGTAGTGTTTTAAAATTACAAGACCCAGATAATTTAAAGTCTTATATAGAGTTAGCAGATTTTAAACCATCAAAACTTTTAGAAGGTGAAAAACCTCGTTTAATTGATGAATGGCAAATTATTCCAGTATTATGGGACGCTGTAAGAACAAGTGTGGATAATTTAAGAGAAGAAGGTTTATATATTTTAACAGGTTCTACAGTTATTGATGAAAGTAAAATAATGCATTCCGGAACTGGAAGAATTCATAGATTAGTTATGAGGCCTATGAGTTTATATGAAAGTAAAGAATCAAATGGTAAAATTTCAATTTTAGATTTATTTGAAAATCCAGATATGGACATTGATGGAATAATGTCAGATTTAACTATTGAAGAATTAGTTTTTGCTGCTTGTCGTGGAGGATGGCCAGATAGTTTAAATAAAATAGATGATGAATCTAAACTTTTTGTAGCTTCTAATTATGTTGATAATATAGTAAATATTGATGTATCTGCAATTGATAATGTTAAAAGAGATCCTCAAAAAGTTAGATCTGTTTTACAATCTTATAGTAGAAATATTTCTACTACTGCTACTAATAAAACAATTTTAGCTGATATTCATGGTTTATTCCCAAATATGGCTATGAGTACTTATGAATCTTATGTTAATGCTTTATCTCGTTTATTTGTAATAGATAATGTTTCTGCTTGGAGTCCAAATATTCGTTCAGCCACTGCTATTAGATTAAGTTCTAAAAGAGAGTTTATAGATCCCTCTATTGCAGTTGCTTCATTGAATTTGAATCCTGATTCTTTATTGTTTGATTTAAAAACATTTGGGTTTATTTTTGAAACTTTATGTTTTAGAGATTTAAAGGTGTATTCAAGTTTATTTGGTGGTGAAGTTTCTTATTATAGAGATCGATATGGTTTAGAAGTTGATTGTGTTTTACATCTTAAAAATGGTGAATATGCATTAATTGAGTTTAAATTAGGTCGTAGTGGATTTGAATTTGCAGCAGATAATTTGAAAAAATTAGATAAATTAATTAAAAAATGTATTAAAACTAGAAATTTAAATATTAAACCACCAAAATTTTTAGCTATTATAACTGGAACAAATGTGGCTTATACAAGGGAAGATGGTGTTAAAGTTTTACCTATTGGTTGTTTAAGGTGATTTTTCTTTTTAATTTTTTCTTTTAGGGAAATTATTTTTATTTTATAAGTTTTTTTCTTTTAGGGAAACTTTTTAATAATATTAATTTTAAAGAGGATTTAATCCTCTTTTATTTAATATCTTTTAAGATGTTTTCAACAGCTTCTTTTGGGTTTTCTGCATTATAAATAGAACGTCCAATGATTAAACCATCACTGAATTCAAGTGTTTTTTTAGGATCTCCTCCTTGAGTTCCAACACCTGGAGAGATAATAAATGCATCTTTTCCTACAATATCTCTAATTTCACTTAATCTATCTAATCTTGTAGAAGGAGCTACATAGTTAGTAATTCCCATTTCAACACCCATTTTAGCAATATCATCAGCATCTTTTTGAAGGAATTTTACTGCTCCTGGATGGGACATTTCAGTAAGTAAAAATACATCTTTTCCATGGTCTTCTGCAGATTCTTTACATGCATTTACACTATCTTGACCTACAAATCCATGACAAATAATTGCATCAGCACCTGCATCAAAGGTTAAATTAGCTATTTTTTCATTAGTAGCTGGAATATCTGCTACTTTATAATCACAAATAACTTTATAATCAAAGTTATCTTTAAAGAATCCTATTGTAGAAAGTCCTTCTGCAAGTGTTAAAGGATATCCTATTTTAATAGTGTCAATATATTCTTTAATATCTTCACATACTTTTTCTGCTTCTTTCAAATCCATTAAATCCATAGCTAATATAATATTATTTTTTACTTCCATTTCAATCCCATAATTTTTTCTTATTATTCTATTTGTATGTTTTTTTATTTATATTATAATTAACCATTTTTTAATTTTTTATAATTTAGTGAACTTTATATATAAAAAATAATATAAAATTACTTAATTGGAGGAGATTTTATTTTAGAAGCAAAAAATATTACTTATGTTTATCCTGATGGAACAACTGCATTAAATAATATTAATTTTAAGGTAGAAAAAGGCGAAATTGTAGCACTTTTAGGTAAAAATGGTGCTGGTAAATCTACTTTATTCTTACATTTTAATGGAATCAATGAACCTCAAAAAGGAGATATATTTGTTGATGGTGAAAAAATCCGTTATAATAAACAAAGTTTAATGGAAGTTCGTCAAAAAGTAGGAATTGTTTTCCAAAATCCTGATGATCAACTATTTGCTCCTTCTGTTGAAGAAGATGTTGCTTTTGGACCTATGAATATAGGATTATCTCAAGAAGAAGTTGAAATTAAAGTAAAAGAATCTTTAAAAGCAGTTGGGATGGAAGGTTATGAAAAGAAAGCTCCTCACCATTTAAGTGGAGGTCAAAAGAAAAGAGTAGCTATTGCAGGTGTTTTAGCTATGAATCCTGATATTATGGTCCTTGATGAACCAACAGCAGGTCTTGATCCAAAAGGTGCTTCACAGATTCTTCAATTATTATATAAACTTAATCAAGAAGGAATGACTATTGTAATTTCAACTCATGATGTTGATTTAGTGCCAATTTATGCAAATAAAGTATTCCTTATAAATGATGGTGAAATTATAAAAGAAGGTTCTCCAAAAGAAGTTTTCTATGATGTTGATACAGTAAGAGAAGCTAATCTTAGATTACCAAGAATAGCTCATTTAGCTGAAGTTTTAGATAAAAAAGATGGTTTTAATTTTAATGGAGAATATCCATTAACAATTGGAGAAGCTCGTCGTAAAATACTTGAATTTATAAAATAAATATTTTACAAGATTTTTTTCATAAAGTTTATAATTTTATTTTTTAAAGATTTTTTCTTTTTTTAATTTATTTTTTTAATTTTTTATATTTTTTAATAAAAAGTTTACTTTTTTTAATTCAATTTATATAATACTTTAAACATAAATAATTATTGTTATTTAATTAACTAAAAACATTATTAATCAAATGGTGAGTAAAAATGCTTAAAATAGGAATTTGTGATACAACTTTTGCTCGTTTTGATATGGGTGCTGCAGCTATTGATGAATTAAAAAAGAATGCTGGAGACCTTAAAATTATCCGTACTACTGTGCCTGGTGTTAAAGATCTTCCAGTAGCTAGTAAAAAGCTTATTGAAGAAGAAGGCTGTGAAATTGTTATGGCTCTTGGAATGCCAGGACCTATGCAAAAAGACAAAATGTGTGCTCATGAAGCTTCTACAGGTTTAATTCGTGCTCAACTTATGACTAATACTCATATTTTAGAAGTATTTGTGCATGAAGATGAAGAAGAAGACCCTGAAGAGCTTAAAAAGTTAGCTGAAAACAGAGCAAGAGAACATGCACTTAATTTAATTAAAATGATGTTCCATCCTAAACAAATGAGAAAAGAAGCTGGAATGGGGATGAGAGAAGGTAAAGAGGACGCAGGTCCTTTATAAATTTATAATTTATTTTAATTTTTAATTAATTAATAATTAAAATTTTAATATAAAAATTTCAATATAATAAAATTTTAAATTTAAAAATACTATTGATAATATGACAAACTTAAAAGAAGATACTGAAGGAGTATATTTAGTAATTCCTGCATATAATGAGGAAAACACTGTTAGTGAAGTAATGGAAGAAGTAGCTAGCCGTGGCTATCATATTATTCTTGTTAATGATGGATCTAAAGATAATACTCTTAAATGTGCAAAAGAATCTCAAAAAAAGTATCCTGATAAGATTTTTATTGCATCTCATATTGTTAATAGAGGTTTAGGTGCAGCATTAAAAACAGGGCTTGTTATTGCAGAAAACCATGGTGCTGAATATATGGTTACTTTTGATTCAGATGGTCAACATGAAGTCAATGATATCGCTAAAGTTTGTAAACCGTTAAAAGAAGGTAAAGCAGAGGTTGTTATTGGTGCAAGACCTTTTAAAGATATGCCTTTTACTAAAAGTGGTGCAAATAAAATCATGAATCTTCTAACAATTATATTTTACCAAGTAAATGTTCAAGACTCTCAATCTGGTCTTAGAGCTTTTACAAGAGAAGCTGCAAGTAAGATTAATATTGTTTCTGAAGGTTATGGTGTATCTTCTGAGTTTATTCGTGAAATTAAGGATAATAAACTTAAATTAGAAGAAGTTGAAATTACAACCATTTACACAGATGATACTCAACATAAAGGAACTAATATGTGGGTAGGATTTAAGATTATGTGTAAGATGTTTTTAGATTTATTTAGGATTTAGTGTTTTTAGGTAATGTTTTTAGATTTATTTAGTATAACATTTTTATTAATCATATTTATTTAAAATTTAAAGGAGGGAATTAAAATTATATTTCATTTAAGTTTATATAAAGTTATAATTATTCTACTTGCAATAGTGTCTTGTTTATTTTTTGCTAATCGTGTTCGTAAAAATCAATCCACAATTCCTACATTAATTTTATGGATTTTATTTTGTATTGCAGTTCTTTTAATAGGATTTTTCCCTCATTTAACTGATCCAATAGCTAATTTCTTTGGTTTACAAAGAGGTTTAGACTTTGTAGTTATTTTAGGTTTTGCATTTTGTATTTATGTTATTTTTAAATTATATGTAAAAGTAGATAATATGAATCAAGATATATCTGAGCTTGTAAGACAAATAGCTATTGAAAGAGAGAAATTTGAGTCATTAAATAAAGATAATGATATTGAAGAATAATTATTTCATTGTTTAATTTGTTTAAATTATTTTATTTAAATTTAGACTTACTTATTTTTATTATTTAGTTGATATTATGTTATTATATTTTAAAGGATGTACTGCAAGAGAAAAATTAAATTCAATTGAAGATTCCACTATAAAATTATTAAATTTAGCAGGTATTGAGTTTGAAGAGCTTTCAAATGAATCTTGCTGTGGTTCTGTTTTACTTAAAACTGGCTTTAAAGATGAAGCAATAGAACAAATGAAAAAGAATCTTAAAGATTTAGAAGGTACAATTCTAACTTCTTGTGCAGGATGTTATAAAACATTAAAATATGATTATAAAGATGTTTTAGGCATTGATTTAGATGTTATTCATATTTCTCAATTATTAGATAAATTGTTTGAAGAAGATAAATTAACACTTAAAGATGAAAATAAATTTAAAAATTTAAAAGTTACTTACCATGATCCATGTCATTTAGGTCGTCATGGAGGTGAATTTGAAGCACCTCGTAATGTTATTAAAAGATTAGCTACTTTAATTGAAATGAAAAATATTAAAGAACAATCTCGTTATTGTGGCTCTGGTGGAGGTGTAAAGTCTGCTTATGGGGATTTAGCTAATTCAATAGCTACACTTAGAATTGAAGAAGCAGAAGATACAAATGCTGATTTAATTGTTACAAGCTGTCCATTTTGTAAATTACATTTATCAGAAAATTCAGATAATTTAGAAGTTTTAGATTTATCAGAATTTGTTTTAAAAATACTTAAAAATGATGAATCTCTTATTAAGAAAGAATCAATTAATCAAAAGGAGGATTAAAATGGAAGAGAAAGAATTAAAATCTATGAGAAAAGTTTTTAATAATCTTAAAGATAAAATAAGCCCTCTTGCTAATTCTCCAGAGATTAAAGAACTTCAAGAGAGAGTTATTGAAATTAGAAAAAATGCAATTAATAATAATCAAGAATTAATTGAAATAGCTCAAAAATCATTTAAAGATAATGATATTGATTGTTTTTTAGCTAAAGATGATAAAGAAGCTCAAAAACTTATTTTAAATATTATTGAAGAAGAAATTAAAGAAAATAGCTATGATGAGAACAATATTAAAATAGCTAAATCTAAATCTAATACTTTAAGAGAAATTGGTATTCATGAGCTTTTAGAAAATCAAAATTATGAAGTTATTGAAACAGATCTTGGAGATAGGATTTTACAACTTAAAGAGCATGATAATAATCCAACTCATCCAACAGGTCCTGCATCTCATTTAACTCGTGATGATATTGCAGATATTGTAAATAATGCTATGGGAACTAATCTTCCTCCAGAACCAAAAGCAATTATGGAAACTGTAAGAGAAGATGTTTTATCTCTTTTAGCAGAATCTAATATTGGAATTAGTGGTGCTAATTCTATTGCAAGTAAAGATGGATCACTTGTTTTAATACACAATGAAGGTAATATAAGCATAGTAGCTTCTAAAAAGTTACATATTCTTCTTGTTGGTATAGATAAACTTGTAGAAACTTTAGAAGAATCAATTTCAATAGCTAAATTAGAAACTGTTTATGCAACAGGAAAACCTGTAACTTCATATATGAATATAATTTCAGGACCTTCAAAAACAGCAGATATTGAGAAAAAACTTCTTAAAAATATGTATGGTGCTGAGAAGGTAGTTGTTATTCTTTTAGATAATGGAAGAAGTGAAGCTATTAAAGAATGTTTATGGTGTATTGGTTGTGGAAATTGTATTGTTTCTTGTCCTGTTTATAATATTGTTGGGAATGAATTTGGTTATTCTAGCTATTTAGGTGGCCGTGGTGTAGCTATGAGTAAATTCCTTAAAGGAGATAAAACAAGTTATGACTCTAGTATTTATATGTGTACATTATGTGGTAATTGTACTAAAAACTGTCCAGTAGCTACTCCAACTAATGAAATCATAGAAGATATGCGTTATAATCTTCAAAAGAACAATCTCTACATAAAAGATCACAAAGAAATTAAAGATAATATTGAAAATAAGGGTTCTCCTTATTAATTTTTATTCTTAAGATTAATTTATTTTATGGATGATGATAAGATGAATTTAACTAAAATTTTAAGTTTATTTATAATTGGATTATTTGTACTAAGTTGTATAAATGTAGTAAGTGCAAGTATTCCAGAAGATATGGGAAATAATCAATATACTAGTGATAATCTTTTAAACCTTGTAATAAAAACATCTGTTGTTAATGATGTTATTATGGAAAACTGTCATTTTGATGGGTCTGTGAGTAATCGTGATGATAATGATGTTAATGATAAATTACAGGACATAGGTAAATATATGCCTAAGGATATAAGTAAACTAGGTAATATGTATTAGTTTTGTAATGGTGTCTTATTACAAAACTATTTAGAAAGAAAATAATTATTTTTTTAATTTTTAGTTTTTTAGTCAAAAATTAA
>JAKSUD010000159.1 GCA_024409185.1 archaeon | reverse complement strand
CCAATCCACAATCCCCAATCCCCAATCCCCAATCCCCAATCCCCAATCCCCAAGTAATTTCTAGGGTATTTTTTATATAAAGTAAAAAAAAATATAATCAAAAATTATTTAATAATTTTAAATATTTTGAAATGAATAAAACAAAAAAAAAAATTTAATTTTTAATTATTTATTTCTTTTAATGAGTATGTGAAACTTTAAGTTTGACTAAAAATTATTTTTCATTATAGATGTTTTTAAATTATTTAAAGAGTAACAACTTTAGAATCATTAATAGTGTTACCTTCTTTAGTATAAGTAATATTTAATTTAATAACAACATTTTTATTAGGATCATTATTAGTCATAGAGACTTCTTTTTTTATACCCATAGAAGCATTGGGTGCTAAATCTTTAGCACTAGTGGATAAAACTTGACAAGAAATATATTTTTTAACTAAGAAGTTAACATTAACATCATTGATTTGTGAGCTGGTATTATTAGAAACATAAAAAGCACCAGTATACACATTATTATTTTGATTCAAACTAGAATAAATAGTTAAATCATTATTTTTAAATACTTCTTTCATATTAGTAGGAGCGTTATTTTGAGCAGGTGCAGGAGATGGATTACTACCCATATTCATAAAGTCGAATGGAGACCCTTGAGCAGGTTGTGGTTGAGGTTGAGCATTACCAGTCATAATAGAATTCAAATCAACCATTCCACCACTTTGGGCTTGTGGTTGAGTATTATTAGATCCTCCCATATTTCCTAATAAACTGAATATGTCATTGTTTCCACCAGCTGGGGCATTATTTTGAGTATTGGTAGTAGTAGTTGTTGCTACCCCCCCTCCGAAAATGTCGTCTAATAAATTAACACCCCCGGTGTTACTAGAGGCTGGTGCTTGAACTTGAGCTGGGGCTGGATTAGGATTACTTTCAGGTATTTCTGAAACAGATGGAGCGACATCTTTTTTTTTCTTTTTGGGAGGCTTTGGTTTGTTTCCTTTTCCTCCTATAGCTCCTTCTGAACTGTTAATATTTGCTCCGTTAATTAAGTTACGGAAGCCTTTATCTGTTTCATAATCTTCTACAATGGTATCTTTGTGTTCGATTCTTGGAGCATCTCCAACATTTGAATTACTTCCTTCATTTTCATCTGCTTCAATCTTTGGTACAGGAACAGCAGCAGTTATTTGGGCTTGCATATCTTCTTTAGCTATTTGAGTAAATGTCATATATTCATTGGCTCTTTCTTGTACTTCAGGATAGAAACTCTTTGATTCATTAGCTAATATTTTTTTTAATTTTTCATCAGATTCAGGACTTAATTTACCAATCATTTTAAAACAGGCATTCATTAAAAGTTCTCTTAATTGTTCACTTGTGTCTGATGATTTATCTAAAGTTGTAACTAAATCAATAATTTGTTCTTCAGTAATTGTTATAGTATTTCCTTCTTCATCAGCAGTTGATACTCCAATAATAAGTTTAAATAATTCTCCTAAAATTGTAATACCTACAGTATAAAGTGATTCAACATCTGAATCTTCTAACATATTTTGCATTGCTAAGAAATATCTAAACATTGAATATTGTTGAAGTTCTTTTGTAGTTAAAATTAAATTAGTGATTTTCCATACTATTTCATCATTAATAGAATCTTCACATAAACATAACATTTTTAATAAAACATCAATTTCCCATTTTAATGAAGGAGAATATTTTTCTAAAGAATAAAAGATTTTTGAAGTTAATTCTAATTTAAATTCAACATTACTTGTAGAATTTATGAAATCTAAAGTTTCAGTTACAATTTGTCTAATATTTTCTGTATTTACTATAAGATAAGTTAAATCTAAACTTCTTCTTTTAATGGCAATATCAGGATCTTTTAAGAACTCTAAAATAACATTTTTATGCTTTTGTACAGTTTCAATATCAATTTTAGCGATATCATTTAAAGTATTAAGAGCTAAATATTTATAATTATTATCTTTATTAGCTAAGAATTGTCCTAAAATAGAACCACCAAGGCCTTTTAAGCTTTTACTACTTTCATAAGAGAAAATACATCTAACTAATTCATATAAAACCGAATTTCCTGTATTTTTTCTTGTAGTATCAGTATTAGAAGGAATAGAATTTAATAATTCTTCTAATTCTTGATTTTCTTTAGAACTTGATCTACCAAAGTAACTTAATACTTCTAAGATTCTTACTTGTAAGAAAGGATCAGCTACACCGTTCACATCGAAATCAGGAGCATAACTTGACGAAATTAAATTTTTTAAAAACTTTACTAAAGTAGGTAAATGTTTTTTGTATTTTTTGACAATTTTTGGTTCAGCTTTAAATACTTGTTCAACTAAAGCAAGACCACTTAAAAGTACTCCATGATTTTTATCTTCGAAAATTGTTCCTAATTGAGTCTCTACTGTTTCTATAAGTTCAGGACAACTTCGAACGACTTTTGATAAAGCCAATGCTGCTTTTTTCTTTATATAAGGATTCGAACTGTTTAAGCATTTGATGATTTCTGGACATGTATCTCGACACATATCAGGAGTACCTACTTCTCCTATGGTAGTCAGTGCCGCAGCTACTACAAATCGATTATTAGAGCCTAAATCTTTTTTAATGATATTTGAACATAAAAGAAGAATTTCGCTTTTCTCATCAAGTAACATACATATACCTAAATAGGCTAAACGTTTTTGAGTAAAGTTCTGACTGGCTAATAAGGATATACATGTCATGTGAATAAATTCTGTAGGGTAACCCATTAAACTCATTGCCATACATTTGGTCATTGATCGAACGGCCAATTTCTGTGCAGTTTCTTTTTTTAAGTTACGAATTTCTGCACTTTCTTTGTTACATAAACATCTTTCTTCATCTAAGGTTTTACAGGCTCTTATTCTTTTGATAAATTCTCTGAGTTTTAACATTTATTTTTTCTTTTGATTGTTTAATATATTAAAAATTAAGATTAATTATTTATATAGGTTATTAATTTCTTTATTTTCTTTTAAAGATATAAATTTTTTTATTTTTTTGAGTTAAATATTTTTTATAAAATAAATAAAAATAATAATAATGTCTATACCAATTCAACTTCCACAACCTCTTACTGTTATGAGTTGTTCTTCAAAATTAG